>CAZOHR010000274.1:4866-5312 GCA_964579045.1 uncultured Bacteroidales bacterium
ATCATACTCATCTCCTATGATTGAATAAGAATTTTCACCAAGGTCAAGAACCAAGGTTTGACTTTCTGGGCATACAATCTCCGGATTTGTAACATCTTCAATAGTCACAGTTTGAGGGACAATCACAACATTGTCTTCGGCATCTGTAAAACTCCAGTTTATTGTAAACGTTCCTTGAGTATTGTAGATAAGAGGGTCGGCCGTTTCACCAGTGATAATTCCAGAACAATTATCATTTGTTTGCGGAATTTGGACTTCGGCTGAACATTCGCCAAATATTGGTAGTAAATCTGGATAATCAGGAGCAAGATTATCTATTCCCAGTCCACTTATTGAGAATGAATAGTTTCCTTCATCAGTGTCATTATTCGCAATGTTAACTTCTGCGGTAAATAAGTTGCAGTTATCTGGGTTAAAAGAAATAATAAAATCTGCCGTAGTGCCTG
>CAZOHR010000275.1:0-3946 GCA_964579045.1 uncultured Bacteroidales bacterium
TGTTTGAAATGTTTCTCGGAGGTGACGAACATGACTCCATTACTGATTTCTATTTCTGGTTTTGGAGTTTCTGTAACTTGATCAACACTCTCTCCATCAATACCTATGGAAGTTACTGCTATAATTTTATTATAATCCCTCAACCTTTTTATGATATAGTTTAAACATTCCGTCTTGCCAGTATTTTTCTCCATACCGACAATCGAAATACTTTTGAACTTTAATATATCAGATATAAATGGCACAACGTAAGGTTAAATTATAAATTACAAAAAGCAAATCACGGTGCCTTCGACTCCGCTCAGTCACCAGAGAATCCGTTGATTGAGCGGAGTCGAAGGCAACAAAACACAAAATACAAAACACAAGCTCCAAAAAACAAATTTCAAAATTAAGAAAATCCCTTTGGAACTTGTTTTTTGTTAATTGAGATTTTTTATTGGTGTCTTTTCTTTCTCGAAAGTCCTTCTGGCTCAAGAGAAAGTCTATCACCTCTTAATAGAGACGCGACACCTTCAGTTTTATCATGTTTCTTACATTCATCGCAATCACATTCATCCACATAATCCGTTGGCTCTGTATACGTTGTTATTACCCCTTCGAAATTTCGAAGAACAACTTTGCCAGGACTTTGTGAGATAACATAAGTTGGCATAACAGGAGTTTTTCCACCACCACCAGGAGCGTCAACTACAAAAGTTGGTACCGCATAACCGGAAGTATGACCACGAAGGTTTTCGATAATTTCGATACCTTTCGACACTGGAGTTCTGAAATGCTCGAGACCCATTGATAAATCGCACTGATAAATATAGTATGGACGAACACGAATTTTTACAAGATCGTGAACTAGTTTTTTCATTGTGTGAACACAATCATTAACTCCTCTAAGTAATACCGACTGATTGCCAAGTGGAATACCTGCATTAGCAAGTTTTGCACAAGCTTCTGCTGCTTCTGGCGTAACTTCTTTTGAATGGTTAAAGTGAGTATTTACCCAAATCGGATGATACTTTTTAAGCATATTCACCAAATCGTCTGTAATTCTTTGAGGGCAAACTACTGGTGTACGTGTTCCTATGCGAATAATTTCGACATGAGGAATTGCACGTAAACGTTGAATAATAGACTCTAGCATTTTGTCCGAAACCATTAACCCGTCGCCACCTGAAAGTAGCACGTCGCGAACTTGAGGAGTTTTTGCGATGTAGTCAATCGAACGCTGGATTCTGTCCGATGGCGATTCTCCGTCAGTTTGACCTGCAAATCTGCGTCGTGTACAATGACGGCAGTACATCGAACACATGTCAGTTATCAGAAAGAGAACTCTATCTGGATAACGATGAGTTAAACCCGGTACAGGACTGTCTTCGTCTTCGTGTAATGGATCTAATAAATCTGCTGCTGACTGATGAGTTTCGGAGCCAGTCGGAATTGCCTGTTTACGAACAGGACATTTGCGATCTTCTGGATCAACAAGACTTAAGTAGTAAGGTGTTATAGCCATTCGCAGAGTTTGAAGTGATTTAGCAACACCTTCTTCCTCTTCTACAGTTAGATTAATATATTTTTTTAGTTGGTCGAGAGTTTCGATTCGGTTTTTAACCTGCCATTTCCAGTCGTTCCATTGTTCGTCGGTTACTTCTGGAAACATTAATTTTCTTCCTTCACTCATCATAATAGAAATATTTAAACGTATAATTTTTCGAATAATCCTCTGATTTCTGGAGATTCTCTCAGAATATTCAGAGTAAGATCTGCATGACCTTTTGCGTAACCGTTACCAACAATTAGATTAATGTCTTTTCCGATACCTTCAGCACCTAAAGCTGCTTTCGTAAACGATGTAGCCATGGAGAAGAAGTAAATCAATCCTTGACCTTTGGTAATAAGAATAGAAGTCATTTCTGTACTTGGAACATTTACATTATTGATAACAACTTCGCAGCCTCTTTCGCCTGTTATTGCAGTTACTTTTTCGTAAACTTCCATTACATTAGTTGCATCAGCTACAATCACATGATGAGCAAGTTTCATATCTACAATTCTCTGAGCATTCTCCGGCGAATATTCTACAACAATAACTTTTCCGTGAGGGCCAACATTTTTCATTGCCTGATAGCAACACAAAACTCCTGATTTTCCGCCACCTCCAATAATACAAACGGTATCTCCTTCTTTTACTAGTCGGTCAACTTGAGCTGGAGCACCAGCAACATCAAGAGCTGCAAGAGCAAGTTTTTCAGGTAAATCGTTAGGTAAAACGGCAAAAATTCCACTTTCGAATAGAATTGCCTCTGCTTTAACATCAACCTGATCGTTTTCAGCTTCAAGTTTTACAATTTCATGAATTTTTAATGGAGTAAGCGATAACGAAACCAAAGTTGCGATTTTATCACCTACTTTTAGTTTTTTATTTGGGAAATTTGGTCCTACTTCTTTCACTGTACCGATGAGCATTCCACCCGAACCTGTTACAGGATTCTGCATTTTGCCACGTTCTTTCACGATAGACAAAATCATAGTCTTCATTTTTTCAGCGTCGTCAGCACATTCTTTGCGAATTTGTGTATAGCTGGCTGAGTCAATATTTAATGTTTTAACATCAATCAACACCTCGTTATCATAAATACTCATGTTGTTGTCCAACTTGCGAGCAGGCTGTGGAAGCGTGCCTTTTGGTTCCAAAACTCTATGAGTTCCGTATCTGCATCCTTTGTTCATCTTTTGAATGTTTTTATTTTAAAATCCCACGCGATATTCTCGCGCGGGATTTATATTTTTTTGTGAGTGGAAAAAATTCCTATCACTTATTATTGTAATTACGCGTATAATTCAGTGAAGATTTTTCTTAACTTTTCACTTTCCTGTAATAGAGCTAAAGTAATTTCAGCATGACCTTTTGTGTAACCGTTACCAACGATCATTGTTACGTCGCTTCCTACACCTTCTGCACCTAAAGCTGCTTTTGTAAATGAAGTTGCCATTGAGAAGAAGTAAACAACACCAGTATCTTTTGTACAAAGAATGCTAGTCATTTCGGTATCGTTAATGTTTACGTTATTGATTGTAACATCAGCCATTTGTCCATTGGTTAATTCTTCCATAGTTTCAAGAATTCCAACTGGTTGAGTAGCGTCAGCAGCAAAAACATGGTCGCAGAAACCAAGATCAATTAATCTCTTTGTACTTTTTTCGCTATGGCACAATCCGATAACTTTACCAGTAACACCTGCACGTTTTTTTGCTTCGTAGCAGCACAACATTCCTGATTTTCCACCAGCACCTATAATTAATACAGTGTCACCAGGTTTAACTAGTTTTGCGGTTTGAGCTGGAGCACCAGCAACGTCAAGAGCAGAAAGTACCAGACCCTCAGGCATATCTTTAGGTATTTTTGCATATATACCACTTTCGAACAAAATAGCTTTTCCGTCAATGTCAACTTGATCAATTTCTGGGCGAATATCTTTAATCTTGTCAATTCTTAGAGGAGTTAGAGACAATGATACTAAAGTTGCAATTTTATCACCTACTTTAAGATCAATTTTATCTTTAAGCGCGTCGCCGATTTTCTCGACAGTACCCAATAGCATACCACCAGAACCAGTAACTGGATTACGGTGTTTGCCTTGTTTTGCAACGATTCCCATCATGATTTCAGCAATTTTAGCTTTGTCGCCGCCTGCCTGCTCCTCAATTTGTGTAAAACTAGCTGAATCTACATTAAGGGTAATTACATCAATAAGGATTTCGTTGTCCCAAATTTCGTCCATATTGTTATTAAGTTTATTTGCCGGCTGTGGTAATACTCCTATCGGCTCAATCACTCTGTGAATTCCGTATTTGCTTCCTTTTTTCTGCATTTCTGAGAATATTTAAATATTAGTAATTTGATTTATTTTTGTTTTAATCCAAGGATTTGTCTTGCTTCTGTAGGATTTGC
>CAZOHR010000275.1:4046-5277 GCA_964579045.1 uncultured Bacteroidales bacterium
GTATTTGTAAAAACATCATCACCACCGAAATTGCAAGTTCCGCAATCCAAAGTAGCCATTTCAGGACTTAGCTCAGTAGGTTGAAGTCTTTCATCGTTAGTCATTCCAACTGCACCACCTGTTGAAGGTTGGATGATAACATCTGGTAATTCAGCATAAATTGCGTCCATAACTGCTTTGAAACGGTTTTTATCCTGAGTAGGAGTGCCATCGTCCATTCTAACATGTAGGTGAATTATGCTGGCACCTGCTTCGTAGGCTGATTTTGCTTCGCGAACACATTCTTCAATTGTATATGGTACTGCAGGATTATGCTCTTTAAGAACTTCGGCCCCGCAAATTGCTGCTGTAATAATTAGTTTTTCCATATTATATAATTGTTTTTCCACGGCAAACAAATTTGTAAGTTTGTCAATTGTGGTTTTTGTTTAACTTAAATATATTTTTTTACTTCTTTAAATGATTCATCAATCATATCAGCTGCGAACATCAGATCTTTATCAGAATGACGATAAGCAATATATCCATGATGATAAGGTTGTAAAAACACTCCACGACGTATAAGCTCAGTGTAAAAAGCAGGACGTAGTTTTTTGTAAAGTCCCTGAGCATCTTTATTAAAGGTAATAAACGGCATCAACGGAACACCAGAGATTTCGACATCAAATCCGCATGTTTTTGCAATTTCGTCGAGTCTAGCACCAAACAATTCACCTTTAACTTTAATCTTATCCAAGATATTGTCTCTTTCAAGAATTTCGATGGTTTTTAATGCAGCAGTTTGCTCGAGGCTGTTAGGAAAGAATGTAGAAGACAGGAAAACTTTGTCGGCTAGAACTTTCATATATTCTTCTTTACCAACAACTGCTCCGATAGCATAACCGTTTGCCATAGCTTTACCAAAAACTGATAAGTCTGGAGTAACACCGAAAACTTTTTGAGCACCACCCATACTAAAACGGAAGCCGCTTCTAATTTCATCAAAAATAAGAATTGTACCATATTTATCAGCAAGTGCACGAACACCTTCTAAGAAACCTGGTTTTGGCATTTGTACTTTTTCTGCAAGTGGATGTCCCACAGGAGTGATAATAATTGCAGCCATGTCATCGCCATGCTGTTTCATTATTTGTTCAAGTTCTTCGAGTTCGTTATAATGGAATTCGTATACGTCTTCATAGAGTTTTTTAGGAATGCCGCCCTTAACTTCAACGCACCAGTCGTGCCAGCC
>CAZOHR010000276.1:0-5271 GCA_964579045.1 uncultured Bacteroidales bacterium
TTCGCCGTTGTTTCGTTTTTGTGGCGATGACAAAAATGAAAAAGCTATTTTAAAATGAAAAAGCTTTTAGCTAGGTAAAAATTGTTCACTACAACAAGGCTTTTTAAATCCCCCATAAATATTGCTTGATCCAATACGACCCCGAAGGCGGTCGTACATCTATACCAAAAAACACAAACCGTGGAATACGACCCCGAAGGTGGTCGCACCAACAACAATTATTCTAAAGGAAATTATAAATCTGAAATAAATTTTTTGTAGCTCATATTACGTGTCCACACAAATATCATCAAGTTTGTCGACCACAAGTGCTATTTTTTGTCGAAAAAACATTAGTGCGACCGCCTTCGGGGTCGAAGAGATTCTGATATCATTTGGGGTATAGATGTGTGACCCCTTCTGGGTCAGGGAATACGACCCCTCATATGGTTGAATATTTAAAAACATAAATGTCGGTCAACAGTATAATTTGTTTATTTATCAGCTAAATATTAAAAAAAACACTCGCTATTGCGAGTGTTTTTTTATCTGTATAATCCAATGATTCAATATTTTCTAGTATCTGTAGTGTTCTGGTTTATATGGGCCGCCAACTGGAACTCCAATATATTCGGCTTGTTCTTTTGATAAAGTTGTTAGTCTAACTCCGATCTGCTCGAGGTGCAATCTTGCAACTTCTTCATCAAGATGTTTTGGTAAACGATAAACACCAACTTCATAACTGTTTTTCCAAAGATCTAGTTGAGCTAAAGTCTGGTTAGAGAATGAATTACTCATTACAAATGAAGGATGTCCAGTTGCGCAACCAAGATTTACCAAACGACCTTCGGCAAGCATAAAGATTGAGTTTCCAGTTTCGAAAGTATATTTATCAACTTGTGGTTTGATTTCTATCTTCTTTGCTCCTTTATAAGCGTCGAGTTTGTCAACCTGAATTTCGTTATCGAAATGGCCAATGTTACAAACGATAGATTGATCTTTCATTTGTTTCATGTGTTCGAGAGTGATAACGTCTTTGTTTCCAGTGGTTGTAACATAAATATTACCTTCACATAGTGCGTCTTCGATTGTAGCAACTTCGAAACCTTCCATTGCAGCCTGAAGAGCACAAATTGGATCAATTTCTGTAACGATAACGCGTGCACCGTAACCTTTCATAGAACGAGCGCAACCTTTACCAACATCACCATAACCTAAAACAACCACAACTTTACCAGCAATCATAACATCGGTAGCTCTTTTGATACCATCAGCCAATGATTCGCGGCAACCATAAAGGTTGTCAAATTTTGATTTTGTTACAGAATCGTTTACGTTGATAGCTGGAACTAGCAATTCGCCTCTTTCCATCATTTGGTACAAGCGATGAACACCAGTTGTTGTTTCTTCTGAAACGCCCTTAAGTTCATTAATTACTCTAGTCCATCTAGTATTATCGTGAGCCAAAACGTTTTTCAAAGTCTGGAGAACGATTTTTTCTTCATTACTACTTGCTTCTACATTAAGAATTGATGCATCTTTTTCAGCAAAAAATCCTTTATGAACAAGTAAACTTGCGTCACCACCATCGTCAACAATAAGATTTGGGCCTAAATTCTTTGGGAAGTTCAAAGCTTGAAGTGTACACCACCAATATTCTTCGAGAGTTTCACCTTTCCATGCAAATACTGGAACACCTGCTTCGGCAATTGCTGCTGCTGCATGATCCTGAGTTGAGAAAATATTACAACTTGCCCATCTTACGTCAGCACCTAATTCTACTAAAGTTTCGATTAAAACTGCAGTTTGGATAGTCATATGTAAAGAACCTGTAATACGTGCACCTTTTAATGGTTTTTCAGCAGAGAACTTTTTACGAATGCTCATCAAACCTGGCATTTCTTTTTCTGCTATTTCTATTTCTTTGCGACCCCACTCTGCGAGTTTTATATCTCTTACTTTGTAAGGCATTGTGCTGAATAATTCTTCCATTTATTAATTAATTATATTGTTATTAAATTTTTAACAAAATTAGTATGTTTTTGTCGAACTCACAAATTTTATGAAAAGAAAGCTATAGTTTCTTGCTTATCTTTCATTAATTGATTTACCAAATCGTTAATATCACTGAATTTTTTCTCTTCCCGTATTCTTTTAAAAAACTCAATTTTTACGTCTGCATCATATAAATCACCATCAAAATCAGGAATGTGAAATTCGATTGACCTTTCTGTACCATTAAAACTAGGTCGAACTCCAATATTTAACATGGCAGGAAAACAATCATCGCCAAAATGTGCTTTAACAATGTACACACCATTGGCTGGGATAATTTTATCCAAAATATAATCCCCAAGATTAGCTGTAGGAAATCCGATTTTACGACCAATTTTATATCCGCTGATTACTTTACCACTCAAACTATAGTTATATCCTAACATTTTTGCAGCATTATCAACATTTCCTTTTTGAAGACACTTGCGAATCTGTGATGAATTTATATTATCAAAACCATCTTTTACAAATTTCTCAAGTCTAGTTGTTGGTATTGATGGAATTTCTACATCTTGATCGGAGCCCGATTTATTACCAAAAGAGTTATTATAACCCATAATCACTGCAGAGCATCCAAGAGCATCGTAAAGTATTTTATTTACAAATTGACCAGCAGTATGTTTTGCGAGTGCCTCATCAAATTTTAATATCAGCAAATTTCTCACACCTGATACTTTTATCCTTTCAATCTTTTCTTCAAGGCTATTGAGTAATTCAACTGGTCTGCCAAACACAACTCCAGGGTGAGGCCATAAAGTAATTACAAGCTCTTCGTTTCCAGTTTTTGATGCTTCGGCGATTAGGTTTTTGAGCAGATATTGATGCCCAAGATGAACGCCATCAAAAAATCCAACCGTCACAACACAATTCTTTGGAATATTTTCGTTTATATTTGTAAAAACTTTCAAACCGTAAATTTTTGCAAAAGTAAAAAATGAAATTTAAAAACACTCGATTATCCAATAGTTTAAACAGAATTTATTTCTTCCTTGTTATTATATTAATGGTATATGTGTCCTCATGTGGTCACAAAAAAGATCACCAGATCGAAATTTCTGGTCAAATCGAAAATGCACAGGATAAGACAATAACTCTTGAGCAGCTCTCTCCTGGAAACACAAAAGTCGTTGCTACTACAAGCACAGATAGCGATGGAAATTTTGAATTTGTGATCGACAGCGTAGCGAATTCGTTTCATAGGATAAAAATTGATGATGATAATATTATTTATCTGAGATTAGTACCTGGCGACGAGATAAGCATTTCTGCTAAATACCCTGAAGTTTCGAAAAACTACAGCATAGATGGTTCTGCAGACTGCCAGCTTTTAAAGAAAATGAACTTAAGGCTAATCGAAAGCACAAACAAACTTAACGCTCTAAAAGATGAAATCAATGCAGCGAAGTTAGTTCCAGACTATAATCTTGACTCTCTTTGGGAGATAAGTAATGAAACCGCTAGAAATTTATACAATTCTGATAAGCAATTTCTGATCGATTTTATCAAAGAAAACAATAAATCTGCTGTTATTTATATGGCCTTATATCAGTATATTGGGCCTTCGCCTATTTTGATGATAGAAAACGAACCTGATATTTTCGACTTTACACTAGCAGAATTAAAGAAGAATCATCCAAAACTGGAACAAACCGCCTTGCTTGAATCAGACATTTCTAAGTTTAAGCTCCGCGAGAAACAAGTGAACCGAGATTATGTAAATTTGAAGGCAGGAGCAGATGCACCCGACTTTGTATTACCAGATGAGAAAACGCAGAAAATTTCTTTGTCGTCTCTAATCGGCAATAACATAATAATAGCCTTTTGGTCATCGTGGAGCAAGGCTTCGGTGAAGTCTGTGGTGCAATTATTAAGTCTTGAAAAGACAACAGGACTAAAGATTGTTCTCATTTCTCTAGACACTCAACCAGAAAACTGGCTTACAGCTATTAAAAACAATAAGCTGGGAAATATGATTAATCTGTGCGATTACAAAACTTGGGAAAGTTCTGTAGTTAAAATCTATGGAATCAAAACACTTCCTTCATTTGTACTCGTAAATTCTAAAGGGAAAATTGAGTTAATAAGCGATGACTTCGATGCTGTCAAGATTGGGATAAAAGAATTAAATAATTAATGTTTTGAAAACTGTTTACTTCTTAATTGCTATTTTTCTACTGCTGAATCATGTAGCCATTTCACAGGTTGATTTTCAGCAGGAAGTAAATCATACATTAGACGTAAGGCTTGATACTGAAACGAAATCACTCTACGGAACTATTGAAACCCAATATATTAATAACTCTGGCGAATCGCACGAATATCTCTTTTATCATTTATGGCCAAATGCATACAAGAATAACGATACTGAGTATGCCAAGCAAGAATTGCTCATGCTACAAACAGATTTCTATTTTGCAAACGACGACCAAAAAGGATATATCGATAGCCTGAATTTCACTGTTGACGATAAACCCGCGGAGCTACAAAGCACAACTTATGGAATTGATGTTGTTATTCTTGTATTGCCCGAACCACTATTGCCAAATGATACAATAACTATAAGAACTGGGTTTTACGTTAAAATTCCTGAAGTTTTCAGCCGACTTGGTTACGATGATAGTACATATTGTATTACTCAATGGTATCCTAAACCAGCAGTGTACGACAAAAACGGTTGGCATCCGATGAATTATCTGGATATGGGTGAATTCTACAGTGAATTTGGAAATTTTGATGTGTCAATCACTTTGCCTGATGATTATATTGTGGCAGCAACAGGCAGTCTTAAATCAAAAAAGGAGTTAGAAAGACTCGAAGATTACGCTGAAATCTGCAAAAAGGAGAAATATGCACAAAACTTAAAGTCCTTCGGCGATCCTAAAAAAGAAAAGACTTTAAGATATACTCAAAAGAACGTTCATGATTTTGCATGGTTCGCTTCGAAGAATTTTGCTGTTGGCAGAGAGAATATCACACTTACTGAAAGTGATAAAACAGTTTTTTGCTGGACTTTTTACAATAAGAATAATTCTGTACTGTGGAAAAATGCAATTAACTATGTAAAACAATCGGTAAGTTTCTTTTCCGAGGAAGTGGGTGAATATCCTTACCAGAATTGCACTGCAGTGGATGGCCCTCTTAGCGCTGGCGGCGGAATGGAATATCCTACGATTCCAGTTGTACCAGCATCAACGGCTTCATCGCTCGAAAATGTTATCATGCATGAGATAGGTCACA
>CAZOHR010000277.1:0-5222 GCA_964579045.1 uncultured Bacteroidales bacterium
TTATAAATATTTAGCTGTAATATCTGAAGAAACTGCATCAAAAGTAGCTCTATTGATTATAGATGAGAGTAAAGAATCTCCTGGTTGTTGTAGGTTTGTACATGTAGCTGGACTACTGTTTGGTCCCGCGACTTTTATTGCTTTACCAGTTGATAGAATAATTCCAGAATTAAAATCCAAGCCTGGACTTCCGTTGGTAAAAAAGCCTATACTTTCTGGATGACCAGTGAATTCAATGTTTAGTGCTTGCACACAACCTGAAATAAGGACATTGTTTACTAATTCTTCGGGACTTGCCGAAAGAACTCCAATAACTGGAACTTTAGCACCGTTTTCTTCCTCAGAACAATCAAACATGAGTTTCAAAATTCCGTTGTCAGAACCAGAGTTTATCCAAATTCTACCAATTATTACCTGTCCTACAAGTGATGTGTCCGAATATTCAATATATGATTTTTCAGATATTACCTGAGAACAGCCTAACTCAGTCAATTGTTCCCCAATCACAGAATATAAAGCAACTCCGTGGTCTAATGCCGATTTGTGCAATATTTCAATTCTTATTTGTCCCGATTCAGGCATCTCAAAACTAAAAAACAGATTTTTGCCGGAATAATTTCTACTGCACGATGGCACCGAGGCATCGTCTGTGTATTGCAGGGAATACACACAATTGATTTCTGTATTACCATCGCCAATATCTAAATTGGATGGAGACTGCATTAAGGCAGATAAGTTTACCTGTGGGAAGCAGGTGAAACTTATAATGATAAATAAAACTAATAAGCTTAAGGTTTTCATATGTCTGTTGTTTGTCCTATTCGATAAATAATCTCTTCAATACAACATTTTCATTTTCGGTGAATACTGTATTATAAACGCCAGCAGCAAGACCTCCTAAATCAATTTGCTGTTCAGCTGCTGAAAGCACAGATGAATAAACTTTGCGTCCGGCCGAATCATAAACTACAAAGCTTACAGGAATTGTTGGATCAGGATTTTTTACATTAAAATGGCCATTTGAAGGATTAGGATAAATTTCATAGTTAATTGGTAATTCACCAATGTTGTCTTCTTCTGTCTTTTTTAAATTAACACTTTTAGTAACTGTGCAATATTCATTTGTAACTGTGAGTGTATAAAGACCTTCGGTGTTTGCAATTATTGTGCTTGTGTTTTCTCCGTTGTTCCATAAAAGAGTATTATCTATTTCAAAAATATCAGCATTTGAAATTATATTTGAAACTATCTCAACAGGTAATTCCGCAACTTCGATTGTGTTTTCTTCTGCGCTTACAAATTCAATTTCCTGTACTAGTTTAATAAATGTAACAGTTACTGTTTTGTTATTTATTCTTTCAAAATCATCATTCAAAATAATTTTAACAATGTTTTGATCATCTGTAAATTCGAAACCAGATTGTGTAGTGAATAGATAAAACTGGCCTGGAAGCAAATCTGAAATTAATATAACAGACTCAGAAAAGGACGAAAATTTAGAAAGATAATTAACAGAATACTTGATTTCAGTACCAGCAGGAACAACTTGAGAGCCTTCGTTGACAATTCGTAAATCAACACGATGAATTTCGTTATCATAGTCACAAATAAAATTTGTTGGGTTAACCGCTTCAATAGAAATTAGCATTTCGGTAAATAACGGTTCGGTTTCGATGTCTTCCAGTACAAAAACACTATAATCGTCTGAAGTGCTGTCTTGGAGAGTTGTAAAAGTGAATTTTTCTGACCAATCTGATAAACTACCAAAAACATTACAATTTGCCTGAACATATATGTCATATTCGGTATTGGGTAATAATGAGCTTAATGTAATTTCGGAGTTAACACTATTGTTTAGCATTGTTCCCTCACCTTGGGAAAATCCAGATAAGCCAAATTCAATGTTAAACTGTGATTGAAAATCTGTTACACCCCATGAAATAACCGCGCTAGTGTTGTTTATTTCGTCTGCGTATATGTTTGCAACAACTTCACAAATTCCATCAGTAATAAAACTTACTACCTCGGAATAGATAATTGTTCCTTCGCAGTGGGTTAAAACGTAGGCATCATATTGAGTATTAGCAGAAAGATTTTGCAATAATGCAATGCTATCAGAGATGTTATAATTTTTTAAACCAGTACCTTTTGAAAAACCATGTTCCCCAAATTCAACATTGATTATATTTTCACAATCGGTCCAAGATAATTGAGCAAAATCACTGCCTTTGTCCACTACGCTTAGGTTTGTTGCTGTATTGCATTGCACAGGTAATCCAACTCTTACATCATCAATAAAAAGATAATATTCATAAACGCTCTGATAATGAACGACAATATACTTTGAACCTTGGGGAATCAAAGCATTGTATTGCTTCCAATCCGAACTGGCGTCTGTAATATTTTCATTCCATGAAATTGAGCTTAATGGATTAATTGCATTTGTCGAAAATCCAATAACAAAAGTTTCGGAACTTCCGTCCAGTGTCTTATACATAAAGCTAATTTCGGTATTTGCACCAACATTAAGCAATGGGCTAATAAGATACTGATCATAAGGGGAACCAACACCATAAGAACTAAATCTCAAAGAGTTTTGTCCATTGTTTGATTCTGTATTGTCAACAATTACTTCATTCTCTGTTGGATAATTATTATTGGCATACAAAATCTGCCAGCATTCAAGTGGATTTTCATTGTTTTCAAAACCTTCTGTATAAGGTAGAGATAATCCAATTTTACATTCCGTGAAAAACGAAAAAGGGCCGATCCAATCGCTTACACCATCATTACAATAAGCTCTGAGGTAAATATCGTAATTAACCGATTCTGTTAGATTGTTAAGCTGAAAACTGTTCGATTCAATATCGCTAATCCGTTCTCCTGTCCCTACAACAAATCCTTGTTGTCCATATTCGAGTTCAAAAGTCTGATCGCCAGTATTTTGCCATCTTAAAAGGGTAGAAGTTTCTTTAATATTTACAAAGTTGAAATCCTTTGGCTCGCCACAATCCGAACCAGAAACAATCATTAAATTGTCAATACCGATACCGTATCCATAACCAGACTTTCCAACAAAAGAAATATAATAGTCAGATGAAGCATCTGGAAGTACTATTATTTCTTCTTTCCAGTTATCAATGCTCGAATTATAAGCGCAAAGTAAAATCCATTCTGAATCTTCTGATACCTTATAATAAACTGACAATTCATCCTGATCGCTACTCCAAACCGGCTGTACAAGTCTGAATTTAAGAATTGGATTTTGCGCTTCTGACAAATCTATTGCTGGACTAGAAATGCGAGTTTCATCACCATTATAATTATAGGAGTAAAACCGCATATTTTGCATTCCTTCATAAGAAGAACTGATGCCACCATATGCAAGACCACTACCCAAACTCCATAGCGCATTTCCGCTTATTGATTGATTGGTCCAGTTTTCAAAGCTTATCGTTTCTTCGAAATTTTCGCTATAGTATATATCTGCTAATGTTTGTGAGCTGATACTTAGGCTAATTGCCATAAATAATGTGAGGAATGTTAAAAATCTTTTCATAATACTATATTTTAATCGACGTACTTTTATTGGCTTTTCGCTGCCTGAACAAATATACATGTGTGCATATGCAAAAGGCAAACCCGTGGGAGAGTAATGATATTACGAGGCTTTTTAATGCCATAACAAACATTGTGGTATAGATTTGATGCAGTAAAAAGTCGTCAATTGAAAATATTTGAGTTTTTGCTTGTTTTATATCTGCATATAGCATATTTGTTGAGTCATTTTTACATGAGATATAAATATACTGGATAGTTTTTGTGATAAAATTTGCCTAAAAATGCAGCTGTTTTTCTGATTCTAAAGAGTAATTCTTCCCAAAAATTGGAAATTGAGAGAAAAGCAAATTTATTTCGAGTTGTAAAGCAAATTTCTTGAGTTCTTTTTAAAACGGAAGCTTAAATTCAGCCTACTTAAACTAAAAATAGCATATTTGAATAATTTTTCAGTGGACACCTAAACAAACAAAAACAGACAATTACTTCAGCCAATGAGTGAAAATAATTATACAAACAACGCCAACATTTTCATAATGTTTAAAATTATTTCAATTTGTGAGGGATTTTCAATAAAAAGACTTTACTTTGTTTTATGGAAAAGAATTAGGCGGAGTATCTTTTGCCCCGTAAATAGAATTTGAAAATATTAAACAATACAACTATGAAAAGAATTATTTTGTCGGCGGTTTTAATGATAATTGGAATCGCAATAATTAAAGCAGATGACATTAAGGTAAAATCAAAAATTGCCAATGTTACAGTGTTCCCATCATCAGCACAGGTAACCAGAACTGCAAGTTTTAACTCGGGTACCGGAACAAGCGAAATTGTTTTCGAAAATGTTTCGCCATATTTGAACACTTCAAGTATTCAAGCAAAAGGGAAAGGTAATTTCACTATTATTGACGTAAAATTCAGGTACGAACAGCCAGAGATTATTCTTGAGCCACAAACAGAATTATCTCCAAAAATATTAAGAGATATTGCCCTTCTTGAAGATTCTTTGGTTTATCTCAATTTCGATTTAACAGAATTAGCTTCGCAGATAGAAGCATTCAATTTAGAGAAATCCATTTTACTTAACAATCAATTAGTTAAAGGAAACGGCGGCGACACCATAACTGAACTTAAAGCAACAATGGAATATTTTCGTCTGAGAATAGCGGATATTAATACCCAAATTCAGAAATTAAAAAAGCAGGAATTTGAGATGAGAAAAAAACTCAATCGAATGAATACAAGACTTGACGATCTAAGAGCTTATAATAGCCAGAATAATCCAACACCTCCTTATAAAAGTCCGATTCCACAAATTGTTGTTACAATTACATCCGATGTAGCAATTTCTGCAGGAGGTCTTGAAATAAGTTATATGGTAACTAACGCCGGATGGTCTCCTACTTATGATCTTAAAACTATTGGCATTGACCAGCCTGTTCAACTTGTATATAAAGCTGATGTATGGCAAAACACAGGAGAAAGTTGGGACGCAGTTAAAATAAAATTATCAACAATTACTCCTTCGGCAAATAATGTAAAACCTGTTTTGCCTGTTTTTTATCTTTCTTACTATTATCATACCGTTACGGTATCGAGTGACAGAGAAAAAAAGGAAAGTTCAAGAGCTTGAAAGCAAAATCGCTGGGCTTAAGTGGTGCATA
>CAZOHR010000278.1:0-5169 GCA_964579045.1 uncultured Bacteroidales bacterium
TTATCTTCTCACAAATCACTACTCCTTCATATTCTCCACAGCCCTATTAAGATAATTATTGAATTTGAGTTGCTGCTTAAAAAGGGTTATTACTTTTTCTTCGGCATTATCATCAAACCAAAATTCGTCGTCAACACTGCAAGATAAGGAATAGTGTTTATATTTTAGAAGTTCGATATCTTCAAAATCTTTTGGGAAACCCTTGGGAGCAGTTTTAAGCTTTTCTCCATATATTTCGGGGAAGATTTTTTTAAATTCTTTTTCGTTCAAAATCTTTTTAAATTCATCGGTATTTTCAAATACTTCGTTTCGAAGTGCATTTAGAACTTGGGGCTCGGGCATATAAATACCGCCTCCAATAAAAGAACCTTCGGGCTCAAGATGCATATAGTATCCGGCAAATGGACTTTTCTTGCCTCCTCTAACAATATAGGCTCCCATATTTGTTTTATAAGGATCTTTGTTTCCCGAAAATCGCACATCGCGATGAATTCTAAAAGTGCAGTCTTTAGCTGCAAGTAAACCAATCGAAGAGTCAAATTCCCTGGTCATCACAATCAATTTCTCGACAAAAAGCTCGAATTCTTTTTTAGCTTCTTTATATAGTTTGTCGTTTTTATGAAACCAGTCACGGTCGTTATTCATTTGCAAATCGCAAAGGAAATCGTATGATTTTTTTAGATTCATGTTGTAAATATTTTATGCAAAAGTAATTAATAGTTTCTTTAAAAAATTGCTGTTTTGCTTTTTTTAAATCATTTTGTGGCTGAATTTCAACAACTTAACAATTCATTAATCCTGCTTGTTTTTGTGGTTCGGTTTAAAGTTGTACTTTTGCGCTCTGAAAAATACAGCTATGACATCGAATGCACTTAAAATTAATCTTAATTCAGAAATTGGAAAACTCAGAGGTGTGATTTTACACACTCCGGGAGCCGAAGTTCAGAACATGACTCCTGAAAATGCTGAAAGAGCCCTATACAGCGATATCCTAAATCTTCATGTTGCGCAGCAGGAGTATTCTCAGTTATCGGATTTGCTTGGAAAAATAACAAATACTTATCAGGTAAAGAGCCTACTCGAAAACATTCTGAATAATAGCCGTGTTCGCGAAAATTTAATCGAAAAGGTTTGTCTAAACGAAGGAGTTGAAAACTATCGTGACGTACTAGAGAATCTCAATAACGAGGAACTTGCTCGTCAGCTTATAGAGGGAGTTTTACTTAAAAAAGACACACTCACCGATTTTTTGAGCAAGCGTAGATACATGCTTAAACCATTGCATAACTTCTTTTTTATGCGCGATTCAGCCATAGCGATTAATGATAAGGTTTTAATTGCTAAAATGGCGAATAGGGTGAGAGAACGGGAATCAATTATTATGCAATCAATTTTTGACTATCATCCTGCTTTTGCTGCAGTAACAGTTAATCCTGCCGACGAAAAGTCGATTAATAATGGTATTACAGTTGAAGGCGGCGACGTGTTGGTTGCTAGAGAAGACGTGTTACTTATTGGAATAGGAAGCCGCACTACTGCTCAAGGCGTCGATTTTATTCTGCACAGATTGATGGAGCATCGTAAAAATATGCATATTATCGTTCAGGAATTGCCACAAACTCCCGAATCTTTTATTCATCTCGATATGGTTTTTACTTTTCTCGACAAGAGTAAGTGCATGGTTTACGAACCAGTCATTCTGAGACCCAATAGATTTCAGACTGTTCACATTCATGTAGAAAACGGCAAAGTTAAAATCGAAGAAAGAGAGAATATTTTAGTAGCACTTAAAATGCTAGGATTTGATCTAGAACCTGTAATCTGTGGTGGAATTGAGGATTCGTGGAATCAACAGCGTGAGCAATGGCATAGTGGCGCAAACTTTTTTGCAGTTGCACCGGGCAAAGTTATTGGTTACGAAAGAAATGTGTACACAATAGATGAATTAAACAAACATGGTTTCGATGTTATTAAAGCCGTAGATGTTATTGAAGACAGAATTTCGGTTGATGATTATGATAAATGTGTGATAACAATTGAAGGTTCTGAATTGTCACGTGGTGGCGGTGGTGCAAGATGTATGACGATGCCAGTTTGTAGAGAGAATGTTGATTGGTAATGTCGATTATACAAAAGTTTATTTTTTAATTTCTACAAAACTCTCTGGGTACGCCTTCTTCATAGCTTCCTGGATGCCTATCCAAACACTTTCTCCTCCATTGAAACCGAGTTCTTTGTAATTAAGGGCGATTTTTGTCTCCTCACAATCTGTAAAAAAGTCCTGAGATAAAATGTCATTCATAATTTTTGCAAGATGCAGCCCGCTTTCGAGTCCATGTTTTTTTTCTTTCGCAATTAGCGACAACCCAGCAAGATAACCCATAAATGCAGGAATTTTTACAAATTTCTTAGGGTAGCCAGCACTTGCCATCATATAGCGGATCATGTCGCGGAATTTAATATTTTCGCTTGCGGGAAGATATCTTTTTCCGTTCTCGCCATTAATTGCTGCAGCAACTATACATTCGGCAACTCCGCTTACATGAATTGCAGTTGTTCCTCCCCCAGGGAAAAAAATCGCAGGCATTTTCTTAAACCTTTCAACAAAAACATCTCTCCAAATTGGAGTTCTACCAGGCATTTCGCCAAAAATGTATGGCAATTCTATTATCATAACATCAAAAATGCCTGTTTCGCCAAGATTAATAATTGCATCTGCTTGTTCGGTACGGCATTTTATATATGGATGATTTAATGATAACTTACCTTTTTTTATTCTGTCGAAATGCGCAAAATACGAGTTCATTATGATGCAACGTTTAATGCCTGCACGTTTTGCAGCAGTGCAAATTTTTAGACATTGAACAACTAACTTGTCATAAAAATAATCGTATGCTGGCGCCTTGGGTGTAAGCCTGTCGTCGGGACCAAGACCATAAACAAAAGTATCATAGTTTTTGTCGCATAGCAAGTCAAAAATTTCATCTTCGCTCATTGCAAACAAATCGCCATAAGTTTTATCAATTTCTTTTGGAAACCATTCTTCTTCGTTTATATTTTCATCGAGGGCGATTGTTGAAACAGAGACTCCAGATTTCAGAAACAATAATGAGGAAAAATATCCGAGAAAGCCAGTACCGCCAGCAATAAAAACTTTTTTTACTTCATGTTTCATTTCGTTGGGCTAATAAAAAATCGATTCGAAAGTTCTACATGTCCCTTATGAAAAGCTTCGAGTGGTTCGGATTGTTTCACTAATCTGTTTTTTACAATTCCCTTTATGCAGGAGGTAACTGCGCGCTGAATGCCAGAAACTTTTGCTTCTTCGTTTTTGAAATATGATTCGAGTGAATCTCGTCTGAATTTTAATATTTTCTCTAAATCGTCACCATCAGCATAATAACCACAATGGAAATTTTGTTCGGCGAAAGATTTTTCGGGAAAGTTTACTTCACCTAATCCAAATATTTTAAATGATCTATCTAGAAATTCAAGATATGTGCACCGACAATTTTCTCCACCTCCAAGATTGAAGATTTTACCGGATATTTTTTCCTTATTTTCTATTGCATTTACAAATGCTCTGGCAGTATCGGCAGGAGTGCAAATCTCCATATATGTAGGCAATGGCATGTGAAACATCAGCTTGGAAATTTTGTGCCCACCCATAATTGCAGTTAGCCTAAAAATACTCCATTCGAGTTTGCTAGTAGTAATAATATGTTCGGCTGCAATCTTTGTTTTTGCATATTCATCGCCAAGACTCGGCAAGATTGGATCGCCAATGTAGATATTTGGATCTTTTAATCTGTCACCATATACCGAAATAGAAGAGCTGTAAACGAAAAATGCTTTTGGCGAATGTTTCTCAATATTCCTAACTATATTTTCGGTCCCAATTGTGTTAACCCTATGGGCAAGTTCTGGCAAGTCGTCGGCGAGGGGAGGAATTATAGCAGCTATATGTATCACATAATCTTTGTCGTGACAAGCTTTTTCAATGTCTTCGTTTTTCGAAATATCGCCATAAACAATATTGATATCATTTGCATATTTTGCAAATTTCTTGCGTGATCTCGCTGTGTTAACATCAAAAACAGTTATTTCGTACTGTTGCTTAAGTTGGTGCAATTGCTTCAAAATTTCGAAACCAACAGTTCCAGAGGCTCCTGTCAATAAAACACTCGTTTTTTTACTCATAACAATAAAATATTATTCAAATATCGGATTTTTGATGGAATAATAGAATTAATCCAAAATAAATTTGATAAAAATCGATTAAATTTGTTCGAGGAATGCGATCATTGCCCGACAATCACTCAAATTGAGTAATCGTGGGAATTTAGCAATTAGAACATTGTTATACACCTCGATACATATTTCGTCGAGTTCTTGAATTATCTCTAAGCGTTTATTTGTTTCAAAGGCCCCAATATACTGATTGTCTTGATGCAATACATAATATCTAAATGAGAATTTTGGAAATTCAGAGTTAATATCAAGCCTAAAACTCAGGTTTTTTGTTTCTCCAAACCGTCCAGTCGTCCCAATAAATCTCTAGATTTTTATTGTTAGAGCTCATGTATTCTATCAATTTATCGGAGGTGTAAAGTTTTAATGGGTTGATGTGGGTGTAACCATCGGGATGTTTCTCGCGTGGGTGCTGGGTGTAGTTTGTAACATCAAAAATTACGGTTTTTTCTCCTCCATCGGGAGTTACGGCCATATAAAAGCGACCGTTGTTTTGATCGCCTTCCTTGAGATAAAGCTCAATAGTCATCCATTGGCCAAATTGAATAGGAAATTCTTCGTTTATTTCTACCCATTCGGCATCCCAACCACCCAAACGAATATCTCTGTCACCAACAACAGCAAAATACATTTCATCTACAGGACCTTCCTCCAATTTAAACATACTAATTGATACTCGAAATGGATTGCGTTCACCAGCAAAATTAGCGTTATTCCAAAACTCAAATATCGAAAGCCAATGTACTTTTTCTTCCCACTGTTTTAGGAATTCCATATCGGGATGAATATAGAGTCTAACTGTTTGATAAAACTCTTTTATACATTGGTTTTCGTTCATGTTTACCTGCACTCGACCTTTTTTATGGTCTCCTTCTCTAATATGCGGCTCAATTATTTTAAATTTTATTACTTGATTAT
>CAZOHR010000279.1:0-5150 GCA_964579045.1 uncultured Bacteroidales bacterium
ACAGTTCTTATGCTTGGACGGAGAGCGGTGGAAGCATCGTTTTTCCTAGCCTTTTTTGTTTCGTTTTTGTGGCGATGACAAAAATGAAAAACTATCCCCAAAAATAAACTACTTAAAGCTCTATAAAAATTATTAACACAATAAAGCTTTTTTAATCCCCCAGAAATACTGCTTGATCCATACCTATAGTGATTCCAATTAATTAGTCTTCTTATACTGCCATACAGCAATCGACATTGCTAGAATTCCGTAAATAAGTAATGAGAAGAACTCAACTAGAAGGTCTTTAACTTCTGAGCCTTTAAGCAAGACAGATCTAATTATTCGCATAAAATAGTACATTGGATTAATTCTGTTTACTACTTGAGCCCAATCGGGCATACTTTCGACCGAGGTTAGAATTCCGCCCATTAAAACAAATATGAGGAAAAAGAAAAAGATTGTAAACATGGCTTGTTGTTGAGTCGATGCAAAATCTGAAACCAGTAATCCTAATCCGATGGACGTGAACAAATACAAACCAGTAAAAATAAACATCGTTAGCACTGAGCCTCTGAATGGAACTCCAAATAGAATCATGCCAATACCAAGACCAATGCTTAAAACTACAATCCCAATTATCCAGAAAGGTAAAAGCTTGCCAGTAAGAAACTGCCATTTTTTAATTGGTGTTACATTTATCTGTTCAATAGTTCCCATTTCTTTTTCCCTTACCAAATTTAGTGCGGTAAGAAAAATTCCAATCATTGTAACGAGAATTACTAAAATACCAGGTAACATAAAATGTTTGAAATTCAACTCGGGATTATACCAATATCGCGATTGAGTGTTGATTTTTGAGGGCATTACCATTAAATTTGTTTTTGAAACAAAAGGTTGTAAATCTTTAAGCATACTTACAACTGTTTGACTAACATAAATACTAATTAAACCAGCACCTTGGCCATCGATTGCATTTACATTTAACAATAATTTTGTTGAAATTCCTTGTCGTAAATCATTCTCAAAATTCGCTGGGATAACCATCACAGCTTTACTGGAATCTCTTAGTAACTCGTTTTCTATTTTATTATCATCATAAACAGAAACTTTAACCTTAAAGAACGGAGATGCTTCAAACTTTGAAATTAATTGTTGCGACATTGCTGAGTGGTCTTGATCAACAATTGTGATCTCTGTATCCTTTAATTCTAATGTAGCTGCGTAAACCAATATGAGAGTCTGCACAAATGGCATAATGAAGATAATCGGAATCATCATCTTATTGCGGAATATTTGCTTAAATTCCTTGCGTAATATTATTAGTAGTGTTCTCATTTTAGTCAAGTCTTATTTTAAATTTTTTAACGCTAACGCCGATAAATAGAATTACCATTCCGATCAATACCAGTAATTCTTTCCAGAAATATTCGACGCCTTGTCCTTTAAGCATTATGCTTTTGATGGCAATAAGGAAGTATTTTGCCGGAACAATCTTTGACAAATATTGCAGTGCAATTGGCATATTCTCTATTGGGAAAATAAATCCTGATAAAAGCATAGTTGGCAGCATTAAAACGAACATCGAAATAAACATTGCTGTTTGTTGATTTTTAGCAATTGTCGATACCAAAACGCCTAAACTTAAGGCCATTAGTATGAACAAGAAACTTGTTAGCATTAGTAAAATCCAGGAACCATGTACTGGCACTCCAAAAACCAAATTTCCAATAAGAATAATACTCAATGCATTTACAATTGATAATAATGCATAGGGTGCAAGTTTTCCAATTATAATTTGAATTGGTTTTAATGGTGATACTAGTAAAACCTCCATTGTGCCCATTTCTTTCTCTTTAACAATAGAGATAGAGCTCATTAATGCTGTGATAACCATTAAAATTAAAGCCATCGACCCAGGAACAAACATGTATGCAGACGAAATATTTTCGTTAAACCACATTTTTGTGGAAACTTGAATATTGTCAGAGGATGAATTTTTATTAATACTTTTATTGTAATTATATAGTATTGCTTGAGTATAAGAATTGAGAATATTTGCAAGATTTGGGTCGCTGGCATCTAAGATGATTTGAACATTTGCATTCTTTTCTTTTGTTAATTTGTTTGCAAAATCGTTCTCAAAAACAAGAACAGCCTTTACCTTATTTGCTTTAAATTCCTTGTCAATTTCGTCATAAGAGGAGAGGAAATTTACTACTTCGATATCTTCGGCAGCATCAAGTTTTGAGATAATCTCTTTTGTTATATTATCTTTCGAAAGGTCGAGAATCGCTATTTTGGCATCCTTAACCTCATTATTTACCACATATCCAAATATCAATATCTGAAAAATCGGTATTAAAAACAGTATCATCATAGTTCTCACATCCCTAAAGATATGTAAGAACTCTTTATGTACAAAACCAATAAACCTGTTCATCTTAAAAACTATTTTAGTAAGTTCTATGCCTCTTGTTTTCTAGCAAGCTTCACAAAAACATCATCCATATTTTTTGCATTCAATTTCTCTTTCAACTCTGTTGGTGTTCCCATAGCTTCTATCTTTCCGTCAACCATAATCGAAAGTCTATCACAATATTCTGCTTCGTCCATATAATGAGTGGTTACAAAAACCGTTATGCCAGATTCAACAGCTTCATAAATCAAATCCCAAAATTGACGTCTTGTAATTGGATCTACGCCGCTAGTAGGCTCATCTAGAAAAACAACTTGTGGTCGATGAAAGATAGCAACCGAGAAAGCAATTTTCTGCTTCCACCCAAGAGGTAAATCCTTAACAAATTTGTTTTTTAATTCCTCAATTCCTAGTTTTAGTACAAGCTCAGCAAACCTTTGCTTGATTAACTTTTTGCTCAATCCATATATGCCAGCATAGAATTCAATATTTTCTTTAACAGTAAGGTCATCGTAAAGAGAAAATCCTTGACTCATATAACCTATATTTCTCTTAATTAGATGGCGTTGTTTATAAACATCAAAACCAGCAACAGTTACCTCTCCAGAAGTAGGAAATGTCAGTCCGCACAGTATCTTTATCGCGGTGGTTTTACCAGCACCATTAGCCCCGAGAAAACCAAATATCTCTGCTTTTTTTACATCAAAACAAAGATTGTTATTTGCGGTAAAGTCGCCAAACTTTTTCACAAGATTATTGACAACAATGATACTCTCTTTACTCATTTGTGGTATTTGTTAAAATGTAATCAATAAAGCAATCTTCGATTCCGGCCGAACTTTTTTCTACCAAGCAATTCGACATATTATTTGCATTAAGAAAGTTTGTGATTTCGTTTCTTCCAATTACTTCCGACTCAGTGACCACATGCAATATTTGCCCGAAACTATTTACAGATTTTAAGCCATTCATATTCCTTAATACTTTTAAAAGACTCGGGACATTGTCGGAACTTACATTGTAAATAGGTAACTTAAATCGGGATGTAATTTCGGCCGAGCTGCCAGAGTCCACAACTTTACCATTAAACATTAGTGAGATTTTATCACAAAGCACGGCTTCCTCCATATATGGTGTAGAAACCAGAATTGTAATTCCACTCTGACGAATTTCTTTAAGCATATCCCAGAATTCACGTCGCGAAACTGCGTCAACACCAGTGGTTGGTTCATCTAAAATGAGTATTTCGGGTTTGTGTACCAGTGCACAAGAAAGCGCCAATTTTTGTTTCATGCCACCTGACAATTTTCCTGCTCTTCTAGTTTTGAAAGGCTCTATTTGCGAATATACAGGTTTTATTAAATGATAATTTTCTTCGATGGTAGTTCCAAAAACACGGGCAAAGAATTTAAGATTTTCTTCCACACTCAAATCTTGATATAGTGAAAATTTTCCTGGCATGTAGCCAAGCTTTAACCTCAGTTTTTTGTAATCTTTAACTGGGTCGAGACCACCTACACTTACTTCGCCGCTATCAGGCAAAAGCAAGCTTGTGATTATTCGCATCAAACTTGTTTTTCCAGCCCCATCTGGTCCAATAAGACCATAGAAACCATTCTTCTCAACAGTGAGATTAAGATTGTCCAAAGCCTTTGTCTTACCATAAGACTTGCAAAGATTATGTATTTCTATTTCGTTCATTAGTTTATTTTATATTGCCGTTTAAGTTTATGAAACTCTATCTACTACAGAACTTCCTTAACCTCAACCTCACCTCAACCTCACCTCACCTCAACCTTTCTAAAACCTCACCTCGCCAGGCATTCCAATCTTTATTTTACCATCGTTAACGACTCTTATTTTAATTGCATAAACTAGATTTACTCTTTCTTCTTTAGTTTGAATAACCTTTGGTGTGAATTCAGATTCCGATGCAATCCAAGCAATCTTGCCCTCATAAGAATAATTTTCCGATTCGTCTTTGTCTATTTCTACTTTCACAATTTGCCCAATTTTTATATCGTCTAGTTGAGCACCGCTTACATATGCTCGAAGAATTATTTCGCTCAAATCAGCAATTTTGTAAAGTGGCTTTCCTGGATTCACAAGTTCGAACTGCTCGGTGTATTTCTCCAAAACAATTCCATTAACTGGGTTTATAATTTGAGCACGCCTTAACATATCGTCGAGTTGGGCGATATTCTGATTTACTGCGTCGATTTCGGCAAATAATGCAGAGTTTTGAGATTTTACACTATTCTTTTGTTTGTTTAAGACATTTAGTTGTCCATTGATGTCGTCGAGTTGTTTTTGTGTAGCAGCTTTAGACTCCAATAATTTCTCTACACGTGCTTTTTCTTTCCCTAAGCTAGTAATTTGCTCGTCGATGACAGCAACCTGCGAAACTATACTGCTAAAATTTGCCTCTATAGCTGCTTTCTTACTTTGTAGTTGTCTCTTTTGATAGTATAATTGTACTGTATCAATTTGCCCAATCTTATCTCCGGCCTTTAATTCATTACCCTCGTCCAGATTGAACTCTAATAATTTGCCATTTACCTCAGCAGATATTACAGTTTCTTCTGCTTCAAAGTTGCCATAAGCATCGGCTTTGTCGGATTTACTATTGCAAGATACTGCTGCACAGGCGATCAAAGCAATTAATGTTAAGTTTTTTAGTTTCATAATAATTTTATTGTTTGTTGTTACTCGCTGACGCTCGTTTTTGTTTGTTGTTTGTTGTTACTCGCTG
>CAZOHR010000280.1:0-5149 GCA_964579045.1 uncultured Bacteroidales bacterium
AAGGATTGTCCGCCAAAACCAGGATTTACAGACATAATCAGAACCATATCTATTTCGGGCAGAATATCTTTTAATAATGACACAGGAGTGTGTGGATTTAAAGAAACACCTGCTTTCATTCCAGCATTTTTAATTTCCTGCACGGTACGATGCAAATGAGTACAAGCTTCATAATGAACAGTAAGAATATCAGCACCAGCTTTTTGCCATTCAGTAATATATCTTTCAGGCTGAACAATCATTAAATGAACATCTAAAGGCTTTTTGGCAAGTTTTTTTATGTGCTTAACCACAGGAAACCCAAACGAAATATTTGGGACAAAAACACCATCCATAATATCAAGGTGAAACCAGTCAGCTTCGCTACGATTTATCATTTCGATATCTTTCTGTAAATTATTAAAGTCTGCCGAAAGCATTGATGGAGCAAGAATGATGTTTTTCATAAGTGTAAAATCTTCAAATTATAATGCAAAAATAAACGATTTATTGGCTAAAAATTGAAAAATCTGGATTATCTGCTATCTCTTTCTTTTTTAAGTGCTTCAATTAAAAACTTCTCATATTCAGTAAAAGGAATATTATCATTATTAATTGATGGATCGGGAATATACCACAAGCAGTTTTCGAACATTTTTATAATCGCTGGAGTCTTAAATGGGAATCCATGTTTTGCATAAAAGAAATTAATTAGTATCTGTAATTGTTCAGTAGAATATTCGGCAATAAACTCCTCTAGTGGCTCAGAGTTCAACATATCATTATAGTAAAATAAACTATTATTGAAGCTTGGTAATTTATTGCCAGTGCCTTCGAGATTAATTTCAAAGACTTGCTCATGTATTGGTGTAAATAAAATTACAAGATCTTTATCAGGCTTAAAATCTTTGAATTTGCAATGAACTAATCCATTTTTAATAAAAATATTCTTTTTAAAATTATATTCGCTGTTTTCTGATTTTACAATTCCAGAAAAAAGCCAAGGAGCCTCAATGTTGTCGTTATAAAAAGATCGTGGGATGCTCAGTTCTTCTCCTGGAGCATCAATAATTAATTCAAAATCGCCAATTGCATCTTTCGCCCACATTTTTCCTGTGGTCAAGCGATAAGTGAAGTAATTTTCGAGCACACCAGTATTAAACTCATAATGATGACGAATAATATTTAATCCTTTTTCGAAATGGACTTTAAAATAGTAAACATAATCTCCTCCTTTTGCACCAAGTACATCGCTATTAAAACCAGATCTTTCGAAATATGTAACTTCCCATGGCACGAGTTTGTCATTAACATAAACCATAAAGCCTGTCATTCTAGGATGTTCCGTAATTGGTCTGTTTATATACTCATCAGATTGATAGTATTCTTCACCCATTTCAACTTCGTAAGGAGGAGTAACAAATCCAACAATTTCATCACGTGCTTCACCTGGATTATAAAACTCGAAATACACATTAACCTCAGTTCCTTCTGGAATTTTTTTAAGATACAGAATTTCCTTCTGCATTTCGATACTAGTTTCTTTTACAGGTTTTAAGCTTCCAGCCTGAGGGTAAAACAATCCGTCATTAGCAAAACTTAGAAAAGGGAATATGAGCAAAGAAATAACAAATATTTTTTTCATGGATAAAAATTATTTATTCTTTAGTTATTTGACGATACAAATATAAAAAAAAAGGAGGTCTGACAACCTCCCTAAATCTGACTTAATTATATCAAGTAGGATTTGAGCCTCGTGTGTTTTGTTGACTGTTTTAGTCTGCGTATTGCTGCTTCTTTAAGCTGGCGCACTCTTTCTCGTGTGAGATCGTACTCTTCTCCTATTTCCTCGAGAGTACGTGGCACTTCGCCATCAAGACCATAATATTTCTTAATAATCTGACATTCGCGTTCGCCTAAAATTTTAAGAGTGTTATTAATTTCTTTTACAAGCGACTCTTTCAAAAGCGAATTATCAGGTGCAACATTATCCTTCATACCCATTAAATCGTAGAGAGTAAAATCGTCATCGGCATCGTTACCTAATGGAGCATCCATAGACATAAAGCGTGATTGCGATTTCATGGTATCTTGTACTTCCTCAATATCTGCATCCACTTCACCAGCAATTTCATAAGTAGTTGGTTCTCTTTCAAACATTTGTTCGAGTTTGGCAGATGCAACATTGATTTTATTAATCATACCAATTTTATTAAGAGGCAATCTTACCATTCTTCCCTGCACTGCGAGTGAATGAAGGATAGATTGACGAATCCACCAAACTGCATAAGAAATAAATTTAAATCCTCGTGTTTCGTCAAATCTGTTTGCAGCTTTGATTAATCCAAGATTTCCTTCATTTACAAGATCTTGAAGTGTTAATCCTTGATTTTGATATTGTTTGGCTACAGAAACTACAAATCGCAAATTTGCGGAAACAAGTTTTTCCAGTGCTTTTTGGTCTCCATTCTTGATACGACGCGCTAGTTCAATCTCCTCATCAGGAGAAATCATCTCTTTTCGACCAATTTCCTGCAAATATTTTTCAAATGCTGGAGTATCTCGATTAGTGACTTGTCTTGTAATTTTCAGCTGTCTCATAATCGTATTTTTTTATTACTTATATTATTAAACGATTTAATATTACGATTGGTTGCCGAAAAACTGTACTAATTTATAAAATCTTGCATTTTTTTTAAATTTATTTTATTGTTCCAAAAATAATACCTAAGTTTGCAGCGTTGATTAAGTTCTGCACATTATTCAAAACTCAGCAGAAAAACAAAATCAGATTAAATAATTTAATGTTCAACACAAATCACATTTAAATCATGTACGACATTTTAGAATTAAACTCAAAGTTATTACCGGAGTTGAAAGAAATTGCAAAAAATTTGGGGGTACATAAAGTTGAGTCATTCCGCAAAACCGACTTAATATATAAGATTCTTGACCTGCAAGCAATTAAGGCTGCAAACGAAGAAACTTCGAACCCACAGTCAAACAAAAAAAGACCGAGAACAAAGATAAAGACACAAAAAGTAGCTTACAGTACGGCCAATACGCCAACAAATTTGTTCACTAGCAGCGAAGAACCTGTAGTTATTCCAGTCGAAGACAAAAAGATACCGCCAATTAGCGATATTCCTCGTCCCGAAAACCAATTCAAGCAGAACGTTCAGGTAAAAAAGGAAAATCAAAAGAAATTTAACCCCAACCAAAAAGCAGAAGCAAAAGCAAAAACACCTGAAGAAGTTGTTGTAGTGCCAGAGGTTGCAGAGGTTGCAGAGGTTGTAGCCGTCGAAGCACCTATTGTTGTTCCTGAGGCAACAGAAGAAAAGAAAGTTTTTACTGCAGCTGAAAAAAGATTGACTTTAAAAAAGAATGCGGCGGATAAAGAAAGTGCAAAAGCTGTGATAGATACGGATGCTGAGAAATTATCGTCAAATTCTGACACAGAAATAAAAACGGAATTTTCTGATTCTGTTTCGGAGAACGATATGCCTCAACCTGAGATTAAGCAAGAAAAAGAACAAAAACATAAGAAAGAAGAATATGATTTTTCTGGAATCATTACAATAACAGGGGTACTTGAAATAATACAGGATGGTTATGGGTTCTTGCGTTCTTCAGATTATCATTATTTGAATTCTCCTGACGATGTATATGTTTCACAATCTCAAATCAAGCTTTTTGGCTTAAGAACTGGTGACACCGTTGAAGGAACTATCCGACCACCAAAGGAAGGTGAAAAGTATTTCCCACTTATAAAAGTTATAAAGATTAATGGAATTGATCCTGCTTTGATGCGCGATAGAGTTCCATTCGATCACCTCACTCCTCTTTTCCCAGACGAGAAATTTAATATCACTGGTAACGGAAAAGCGACTTTATCAACTAGGGTTATTGATTTATTTGCTCCACTAGGCAAAGGACAGCGCGGACTTATTGTTGCACAGCCTAAAACTGGTAAAACTGTTCTTCTGCAAGAGATTGCAAATGCAATTGCTGCGAATCATCCAGAAGTATATCTTATGATTTTGCTTATTGACGAACGTCCTGAGGAGGTTACTGATATGGCACGTAACGTAAATGCAGAAGTTATAGCTTCAACATTTGACGAGCCAGCAGAAAGACATGTAAAGATTTCAAACATTGTACTTGAGAGAGCAAAACGAATGGTTGAATGCGGCCACGATGTTGTAATCTTACTTGACTCTATAACACGTTTAGCTAGAGCCTATAATACTGTTGCTCCAGCATCTGGAAGAGTACTTTCGGGTGGTGTTGACTCAAATGCATTACACAAGCCAAAAAGATTTTTCGGAGCAGCTCGTAATATTGAAAACGGCGGTTCTTTAACAATTATAGCAACTGCACTTACCGAAACTGGTTCTAAAATGGATGAAGTTATCTTCGAAGAATTTAAAGGTACAGGTAATATGGAGCTACAGTTAGATAGAAAATTATCTAACAGAAGAATTTATCCAGCAGTTGACATTGTTGCTTCTAGTACACGACGCGAAGACTTACTTATGGATAATGATCTTATTAACAGAATGTGGATTCTAAGAGAATTCCTTGCAGATATGAATTCTATTGAAGCGATGGAATTTATGCGCTCTAGACTTATGCAGACCAAGAATAACGAAGAGTTCTTGTGGACAATGGATAAGGGTTTGTAAGAAGTGCCTACCCTTCGACTCCGCTCAGGGGGCGGCATGCCTAGAGCGATGCGGTGATCCGCTAGCTAGCGGACGAACCGTGCCTAAAGTTAAGAGTGAATGCTTTTAATTTTAGGCATTTTTGCATTATACAGATGCTAGAACACTGCAATTTAGATTGCTTCTAATTTGCTAAATATTTTATAAAACACATTAAAAAACAGGCATTATAATAATTAAAAGTATTAATTTGGCAAATCTTTTACACAGTACTTTTAGGACAAAAATTATAATAATTTAACGAATATGACAAAGACAAAAAAATTCATTACATGCGACGGTAACCATGCAGCTGCTCATGTAGCGTATATGTTTAGTGACATGGCTTGTATCTATCCTATCACCCCATCTTCAAACATGGCAGAGAATGTTGACGAATGGGCAGCCAACGGAAGAAAAAACATTTTTGGACAAACTGTAAGAGTTGAAGAAATGCAATCAGAAGC
>CAZOHR010000281.1:0-308 GCA_964579045.1 uncultured Bacteroidales bacterium
AATTCACCATCTGTGTTCCTCCCCATTCAACAACTGTAAAACCTTTGCGTTCAAACTTTTGAAGCTTTTGCTGTGGGATAATTATTGGAGATTTCAACTCTTCGAAAACCATAAATATTCTTAAAATGCTTTCGGGTTGGGGAGAAATGATTAGTGGAACATCTCTATTATACTCTTCATTGACAAAACGTACCAAGTTGTATTCGTTTTTTGATAAAAGAGGAAGCCAATAAACAATAAAGTCATTGTATTCGTTCGGTAACAGACCCATATATGAGAGTTTTTCTTCGAGAAAATCAGCAGCATCT
>CAZOHR010000281.1:318-5144 GCA_964579045.1 uncultured Bacteroidales bacterium
TAACAATAAATCCATCGGGGAAGTGCCATTGTTTTAAACTTGTTCCTTCCCAAAATAAATAATTGTAAGTTTTATTTGTGCTTCTGTCAATTAATTTGCCATCAGGAAAAGCTGTTACATTCCAACCAGATTCTGAGTATTTGGGATAAGCAATGTCCAGAGTCCCGTTCATTTTTTCTGTGTTTAACTGTACATTTACATCTGTTTTTACCTCTGGGTATAAGTAAATAACTGGTTTTGCCATGCCAGATCCTTCATAAATATTTTCATCATCAGGTGTCAACGCTAAAAACTCAGCAATACATAGGTCGTTCCATTTTTCTCCTTCATATACTTCTTCAATTGTCAATCTTATCGAAGATGTTATAATTGCTTCGTCGAATCTAATAATCTGCCAATTGTCGACATCAACGAGTTCGAATTTAAGCTTACTACCATCTGAAAATTCACATACACCCTTTTTTACGCGATTATTCAATTTGTAGATATCACCATATTCGGGATAATCAGGATTATGCGATCCTCCCCAGATTTCGAATCCTTCAATGTTTACTTCCGAATCAAATGTAAGTTCAATCCAAGCTCCTTTGCCATCACGTTCGGGATATGGAGTCCACCATGTAAAAGGGTCGTGGTCTGTCATATATTCGTTTCGATACTCTTCATTGGCACCTTTTAAATAGCCACTCGATGAAATGTCATCAGGCATAATTACATAGAGGTCATCTGGATAATCAGATTTTTCCATATCCAATGCTTTATAAACTTTCACAGATTCGCGTTCTGTGTCTTTATTTGTATCTTTATCGTTGCTGGACGAGTTTTCTCCAATAATATTTTTGTCTTTGGAATTGCTAGAACAAGCACAGAAAAAGCCAAGCAATAAAACTATAATCAAAACTGAATTTCTCATTTTAGAAAACGAATTTAATGAAATTGAACAATTGAAATCTCTCAATTTTTGTATGTTTAACGCAAATTATTTAATTTTTGTACGGTTTCGCCAATAAGCTTAAAAGCTTCATAACCGTAGGTATATGTAGATGGAGCAAAGTAGGTGTAATTTTTAGTGTTCGTAAAGATTTCGAGTTTATATGTTTCTGAGCTGTTGTCGCTGATAGTGGTTAGAAGAGTACGCTTTATATCACTGATGTTAATTGCATAATCAATAGTGAGTTCGTCATTTCCAGGTTTTAGTTCCATTATTCTGGTGGTGGTCATTCTTAAGATATTACCACCTCCAATCGCTCCAATTAAAGAATGAGCCACACGCATTGTTACAACAGGCATTTCGTCAAATTCAAGATACGCAGGACGTGCTTTGTGATTTCGTCTAAGTATTTCTTTGAAAACAATATCGGAAGCAGAATCTGACATTTCCTGCTTTTGAGGTAGATAATTGGCGGTATTTGATAGCACACCACCAACAGTTATTGTCTCGCAAAAATTGTCAGTTTTTATAATCAAGAATGATTTCTCTCCAAGACCTTTTCCAGGGTAACAATCGATACTTTTAAGATTATTGATACCAATGTTCTCGCGAACTCTAACATCCTGAAAATTATCGCCAGGGTTTATAAGAATGATTGCCTTACGTGTTAATTTAAGGATGCCATCTTTGATACGGAACATCAGTTCTGTAGATTCTCCATCAAGATAAGCTGGTGCAGCAGAAGGGTTTGCCTCTGTGATTATTTTATACATCTTCGAGCCTTCTTCCATTGCATCAAACATAGGACTTGATCCTAGTCTAAAGGTTTTGCGTATTCCATTGTATTCGATAATGATGTATCCATAAACTTTTGAACACAAGAAATCTATTTTTGAAACACTTGTTATCGGAATATCAATTTCTGGCTTTTTAGGAGTTGTGCTTAGCCAGCCACATCCTGCAACAATGAGGCGGTTTTGTGTTGTTGTCCCAGCAAGTTGTTGCGAAAACCCACCAGTTAACAAGATTGATGTTAATGCTTCGCCTGGGTTTAATAATTTATTAAGGGCTTTTGTTGCAAGCGCTTTTGAAAATACTACTACCATGGTTTTTGTTTTTATGATTGACCTTGTAAAAGTAATAATTTAAAATAACAAATACAATTTTGAAACTTAATTGTAAAAGCTAAATATTTTTCTGATTATTGTAAAGATGCTAATAGTATATGTCTAAATCGTGACAGTTTCTATCTTACCTAAATCAATCTTGTAAGCTAGTTTTGCAGCTTTCCTCATCTTTTCTGGGTTGCCACTTGTAATCCATTGTGTACTCGAGTTTCCGTCTGTATTGCCCCAATTTTGTAAAATCCAATCAGCCATATTATCTACCGGATCTAGAAGTGTAGAGTTTTTTGTAATTGCAAGAATATTCTTAGAGATAACTGGGTAGTGAGTGCATGCGAGTAGGATATATTTATAGTCTTTTATCGGAGTAAAAATTTCTTTTATAACTTCTTTTAGTCCATCTGACTCAAGATCGCCAGCTTCAATTCTTATCGACAATTCTTGTGCAATCCGCTGAGTGACTGATATTCCGTACTTTTCAAATGCTTTTTTATATAACTCAGACTCAATAGTTCTTGTTCCGCCCGCAATTGCGATTTTTTCAGGATTTATTTCACTTACCAAATTTATTCCATGTTCTATAATTCCAGTAATTTCCTTTGAGTTTTCAGGAATAACTGTGCTCGCAGCATTGCAAGCGACAGCTATTTTATCAACTCCAATAGAAAGTAAATACTCTGTTACTTTATTAAATCTTTCTTTCAACTCCTGCATGGGAACTTTTCCATAAGGAGTATAACCTGTATCAGAAAAATATACAATGTCTGCAGAGGTTTCTTCTCTTAATATTTTGTATAACCCGATACCACCAATTCCGTAATCACAAATTCCTATTTTCATTCTATGGCCAGGTTAAGTATATATCTTTTATATTCTCTATATTTCCAGAGTCGAAAGCTAGAATGCAAGAGTTCCAACCCACATTTATTTTCTCTATCTTTTTGCCTGGAAATCGACTTTCGAGATACCATTTCATTTCGTGTTCGGAACGAATAGGATTGTGTTTTAGCATTTCCTTCCATGCAGGATCGGAGACCAACTTAGTAAGGTTTTTAAAAAATTGGGGATGTGAATACCTTTGGATATAATGGTTTAGTTTCGACTTAAGTAAAGCTGGAAATTCAAACCATTTAGGAGGGACCGTTACCATATCAATTATTAGAACCTTTCCGCCAGGCTTAAGAACTCTTTTTATCTCATTCATCATTGGATCCCAATCGAGGTACCTGAACGACATTAGAGAGATAATTAAATCTATGGATTTGTCTTCGACAGGTAAATAAGGACCATCAATAATTTTAAAACTAAGATTAGTTTTGTCCGAATTTAGTTTAATCGCATTTTTAATAATCTCTGAGGATGTATCGAGACCAGTACCTAATTTAATTCTATCTGATAGTTCTTTAAGTAATGCACCATTTCCACATCCTATATCTAAAACAGAAATATCAGATGATTTTGGTAAGTGACGGCAAATCCAAGTCCACTCATCTTTTCTCACTTTTATATCTTGGAAAACATCGTTGTAGAGTTCGGCTACCTTATTGTATGTTGAATCACCACTCGCTTCATGTGGTTTAAATGATATAATTTTTTCAAGAGCTAGTTGTCCAGAATATTTCTTTAAAGAACCTATTAGACCATGAGATTTTCGTCCAGGGCAACCAGCAGCATAAACAACTGTTGACTTTTGTCCTGCTTTTTTGTATTTAAGTTTATTTGTCGAAAAAGCTGTGTACCAATAGTACCCGAATGTCTCTACCTTAAATACTTCCGCAAAATATGGTGCAAACCATCGTGCAGATCGGCAACAGTGAAAGTAAGCTTTTGCATCAACAGCAAATGGGATTTTAAGATTTCTGAGCTCGAAAGGGCTGTATTGCTCAGGATATTCTATAGTTCCATACATTGGTCCATACATTCCTGCATGACCAATGAAATGAAATTCGTCAATTTTAATTCCACGGACTGCAATAGTGTCGAATATCTCGGTTAGATCTTTTTTTCCAAAAATACCTTTGCATAAAACTTTATCATTATAGCCTTGTTTGATTTCGTTAAACATGGTTTGCGCAACCCGCTCAAATAAAGCACTTCCTTTTCTATATGCTGTAGTGTAAACAATCAGAATCATGATTTGAAAATACTTGGGTTTTAACTATACTTTATCAATTAGAATCAATTTTTCTGAACTCGAAAATATGCATTGTGTTGGGTAAATAGCTTATCAAGATGCAATCATTAACTGTAATCTCGGGATATAAGAATCCATTTGCAACTTTTACCTGTACTGATTTCAACTCAGGGCATGTAAAAACCAATTTTACATAGCGATCTTTTCTTGTAATCTTTTCTATTTGCGATTTTACAACAATCTTAGTATCCAATTTAAAATCAGTTACCCATTTTGAATAGTAAATAGAAAAAGGTATAACTACGCAGAGAATTACAAAGATTGTGATTCCGATGACAGTATTTAAATATGAGAAATCGTCTACGAACATTCTTCCGTTTGTTCTCCCTGTGACAAAAGGACCAATAGCAATAAGGAGTATTAATATTGGCATTCCGATGATTATTAATAATTTGTTCTTAGCTTTAATATTTGTTATAATTTTCTTTTCTTCTTCATCAAGAGGTTCAACACAATATGATTCGCATTTGGTCATAGAAAACTGATGTATGTTTAGTAAGTTAGTCCTCGACGAAAAAAAATCGACAAGGTAATTTTTAGCCAAAGTTAATAAATAAATAGTAAGCTAAAATATTTT
>CAZOHR010000282.1:0-5122 GCA_964579045.1 uncultured Bacteroidales bacterium
AACCATCGGCAATTGCTTTTTTTATCTCGCCAATAACAAGTTCAATATCATTAGGAAAAAGCAATACATCATTCCCAGCTAATAATGCCTTTACATCTGCCTCTCCAGGTTTAAAATTATTCGCTACACCACCCATATTCATAGCATCGGTAAAAACAAGTCCCTTAAAACCGATATCATCTTTTAGCAATTCATTAACAGCCTTCGGCGATAACGTAGTTGGTGTATTCGTGGTAGAGTCTATGGCGGGAACATAAAGATGTGCAACCATAAAGCAACCTATCCCTTTTTTCGTCAGATAACGGAACGGATACAGCTCTATGGAATCGAGTCTCTCCATACTATGATTAATAACTGGTAGTGATTTGTGCGAATCTACATCGGTATCGCCATGTCCGGGAAAATGCTTTCCAGTAGCAAGAACGCCATTGTCCTGCATTCCTTTCATATATTGATACGATTTTAAGGCCACATTGTACTTATCTTCCCCAAAAGAGCGGTCGTTAATAACTGGATTTTTGGGATTATTATTTACATCACAAACTGGAGCAAAATTCACATGCACTCCAACTCGCTTCAATTGGCGGGCAAACTCCACTCCCATTTCATAAATCAACATATCGTTCTGTATAGCTCCCAACATCATCTGACGAGGATAAAAAACAGTACTGTCCAATCTCATACTCAAAGACCACTCTGCATCCATAGCAATAAGCAATGGAACCTTACTCTGGCTTTGATACCGATTAATCAGATTCACTTGTCTATATGGGCCGCCTTGCATAAAAATCAAACCACCAATTCCATAATCTGTTATCAAGCGTGAGATATTTTCTTCATGAGCGATATCCTTATTAGAATATGCCTGAACCATCAATAGCTGTGAAATTCTCTCATCTGGCGAAAGACTATTAAATACAGAATCTACCCAAATTGAATCGGCAGAATAAAATGGTGGATCAATTGGATCTGTCCCCGAAATTAGCTTATAGTTTTCCAGTGATGTCTTAATATTCAGAAAACTGAATGCGATTGTAAACAAAACTATTCCAGAGATTTTCCACATAAAAGATTTTTTTACAAAATTCAAAAAAATATAATACGGCAGGGCTTTTTTTTCAAAAGTTTTTTAACATAAAAACGTTAATTGCGACTAATAAATTATATTTTTGTTTTGTCAATGATATAAACCTGCAATTGCAATTATGAGCGATACTTTAAATAGCAAATCAGCACTAAATACACAGGAAGAAGAATTGAAGATTCTAAAAAAAGAGAATGAGTCACTCAAATTAAGGGTTTCGAGTCTTGAACAGCTTTTTCAAAATACTACCATTGGCATGTATCAGACAACACCTGATGGTTTGGTAACTCAGGCAAACGAGCCGTTAATAAAAATGCTCGGCTACGATTCCTTTGATGATTTAAAGAAGCATAACCTCGAGGATGATGAGCTGATAGCTTCTAGAGACAGAATCATATTTAAACAAAAAATAAAAAAAGATGGTTTTATAATTGGGCATGAAACACAATGGTTAAAGAAAGACGGTAATGCGATATATATCCGTGAAAGTGCCAGAGCAATAAAAGACGATAATGGAGAAACCACCTATTATGAAGGTACGGTAGAGAACATTACTGAGCGAAAGCTAAAAGAAATTGAGCTTATCGAGAGTGAAGAAAAATACCGAAAACTTGTTGAGTTGTTACCCAATGGTGTTGTAATTCATAAAGATAGTAAAATCATTTACGCCAACGAAGCGATGACCAGAATAATAAAAGCATCGGATAAAAGAAATCTTGTTGGCAAAAACATTTTTGATTTTATCCGGAGTGATTATCACAAGCTAATAAAGTCGAGATTGTCGAGAAGCTTAATTGAAAAGAAAGTTGCTGAACCTACAGAGGAAGTCTTTATCACTGCTACTGGCATAGAAATAAGTGTTGAGGTCTGCACAGTACCATATGACATGGATGGAGAAACACATTTTCTTACCGTCATCAGTGACAATACAGAGCGTAAACTTGTTGAAAAAGAAATTAAACTTTCAGAAATTACTTATCGTGGAATGCTTAACAGTATTTCTGAAGCAATTCTTATTCAGAATGCAGATGGTAGTTTTATAGATGTAAATAAAACCGCCGAATCATTGTATGGTTATGAGCATAACTTCTTTATTGATCGTTCTCCTTCGGACCTATCAGCCGATAAGCGCAACGACATGTTACAAATAAAGAAGCAGGTTTTTAATGCTTACAATGGCATTCCTCAAACACTCGAATTTTGGGGTAGAAAATCAAATGGTTCCATTTTCCCAACAGAGGTTAGTCTCGTTTCAGGATTATACTTTGGGAAAAAAGTTGTAATTGCCGTTGTAAGAGACATTACAGATCGCATGTTGAGTGAAGAAAAGCTTAAGGAAAGTGAGAAAAAGTTTAGAGATTTGATCAATTTCGCTGTTGGAGGAATATTATTAGGATCACCCGAAGGATACATCCTCGAGGCGAACTCGTATATTTGTTCGTTAATGGGGCGAAAGAGAGATGAAATAATTGGCAAACACATTAGCGAAGGATTTTTTACACAAGAAAGCCTACTCAAATCTCCACTTATGTTCGATAAACTTCAGAAAGGAGAATCTGTAAAAAACGAGCGCGATATTATCCGACCCGATGGAACAACTGTCACGATTGAGATGCACACTAAAATGATGCCTGATAAAACATATCAGACAATTTATCATGACATTTCGGACAGAAAGTTGGCTGAGAAGCAAATTATCGAAGCTAAAGAAATTGCTGAAGAACTAAACTTGAACAAAGAAGCATACCTAAAGGCAATGCCCGACATTCTATTTACATTTAAAGATGATGGACAGATTATTGATTTCTATTCAAACTCAAGGAATCTACTTTTTGCTAGTCCTGAACAATTCTTGAATAAAAACATTAAAGACGTTCTCCCTCCCGATCTGGCTGATTTAACGAAGAGATTTATTGAAGATGTTTTGCTAACTAAAGAAATTGCAAAATACAATTATGAGCTTGAGATAAACAAACGCATTATGCACTTCGACGCAAGAATGGTTTATTTAAATTCTAACACTGTTCTTGCTGTTGTTCGCGATATAACCGAAAGAATGATTCTTATCGCCGATCTTAAAGAAGCGAAGATAAAAGCAGAAGAAAGTGACAAATTAAAATCTGCATTCCTTGCGAATATGAGTCATGAGATTAGAACGCCAATGAATGGAATCCTGGGATTCACCGACCTTCTAAAAGATGATGTAACAATTGAAGAAAAGAATGAATATCTCGAAATTATTGAAAGTAGCTGCAATCAGCTTCTACTTATTCTAAACGATATTATCGAAATCTCAAAAATTGAAGCTGGTATTGTTAATAACAAAATAGAATCAATAATAATAAATGATTTCGTTCATAATCTCTTCTTCGAGATGCAAGGACTTATGCCCAAAAATCGAGATATTGTTTTAAAACTCTCCGAAAACAACCCCATAAACAAAATTGTTGGACTTTCCGATCCAGTAAAACTAAAACAAATACTATCAAATCTAATTAGTAATGCAATCAAATTCACAGAGAAAGGATATATAGAATTCGGTTTTAATCTAATTTCCGATTCATTCATCGAATTCTATGTTAAGGACACAGGTCTTGGAATCAGCAAAAAAGATTTGAATAAAATTTTCGACCGTTTTGTACAAATTGACAATAAATTATCCGTTCAAAACAGTGGATCCGGACTTGGATTATCCATTTGCAAAGCATACAGCGAGTTACTTGGTGGAAATATCAGAGTCGAATCAGAAGAGAATCAAGGGAGTTGCTTTTATTTTTCTGTTCCATTAATATCTTATCGATAGACTGTAGGGCTAAGAAACTCTCAACAAATAATGCTACGGGAATGCAAATTGCAGAAGGAAAAGTAGCAGCACCCAAGTAACAATAACTAGTAATAACAATTATAAAATACAGTATCACCGGGAATACAATAAATTTTATTCTCTCTTATCTGTGACTCATCATTGTGTATTGATATAGAATAAATAACCACACTATCGCCACCAACAGTACTACAACAAAAACTTGTGTCAGTAAGAGCACCAAGATAATAGCGGAAATCAGCACCACAGCAATCTGTGCATTCTTCATTTATCCTTTCGACTCTCACTTTCAACTGATCTTCGTCGTTATATGGAAGTAAATTAAGTATTCTGACATAAACATAAGACTCTCTGGCAAACAAACGATCAGTTTCATAATGCGCTACTTGATCGGAAGGGTCAAATTCATAAATTGAGGCATGAAAACCTTCCTTTTCAAAACGTAATCTAAATTTTAGATAGGAATTATTCTCACATTCAAAGTAATAATTACCAGTAGCATCAGTAGTGGTTTCTGCAATTTGATTAAATGCAGAGCTAATACTGGTAGATGAAACTTTAGAAGCGTCTAAATAAACCTTAACACCAGCAACAGGCTCTCCAGAAGACATATCTACAACTGTTCCATCGAAAGTATTTTGTTCTTCTTCTGTGCAAGAGAGCATAAAAAGTGTAAAAACAAAGCTGCTGAATATCAACAACTTATACGGTAATTCAATAATTTTTTTCAAAATAAAGCTATTTTTTAAGTCGATTTAAATTATAATATCTAACTTTATCCAAAAATAATAAAAATATTAACATCATGAGTATTTTAGGTAATCTTGAGCCAAAAAATGTTTGGCAGTATTTTGAGCAAATAACACAAGTTCCAAGACCTTCAAAAAACGAGGGAAAAGTAATCGAATTTTTACTTGATTTTGCAAAAAAGAACAATCTTGAGGCAAAACGTGACCAAATCGGTAATGTTTTAATAAAAAAACCTGCAAGTGATGGAATGGAGAATGTAAAATCTGTTCTAATGCAGAGCCACATGGATATGGTATGCGAAGCTAACCGCGACCTGAAAATTGACTTTGATAACGACCCAATTACACCTTATATAGATGGCGAATGGGTAAAAGCCAAAGGAACTACACTTGGAGCAGACGATGGCATTGGTATGGCTGCACAAATGGCAATATTAACAGATAACTCGCTTAAACATGGACCAA
>CAZOHR010000283.1:0-5101 GCA_964579045.1 uncultured Bacteroidales bacterium
CTTAAACTTTCAGTGGAGTATGATTTTACAGAAGCTAAAGAGATTACCGCAACTACTTCATCTTTGGTCAAAATAGGGATTGTAATTATTTCGCGAGGTATAAATGTTCCAGCAACTGTTGAGAACACAAAACAACTGTCGGCAGGGATTGATTTGAGATGTTGCATCTCTCCAGAGGCGATGGCTACACCAAATTCCCCTTCAAAAGATTGAGGATTAAAAGATTTACATTTATCAGTATCCAATCCAATACCAGCAAAAATCTCAAAAACATTGGTGTCGTTATTCAGCATATAAACTGCGCCAAGATTTGATTCTGTTTGTTCAAGTAGATTTTTCAATATTTCATAACAAAACTTTTTTGGATCTTCCTCTTGCAGCATAATACTTGATAATGTTGCAGATTTTTGATTCAAGTTCATTTCTGACTCTATAACATCTGCCATTTCGTTAAAGCCATTGGCAAGTTTTCCAAATTCATTTTGTGACACATATTTACTCCTGACCGACCTATTTCCCTCGCTGAATTGTTTGGTGGCATAAGTTAAATCCTCCAAAGGTCGGTTTATTCCTCGAGTTAGCATATACACTAATAAAAACGTTAATGCCAGAACGATAGCAAATACAACCAACATCTGCTGTCTCAAATAAACTTTATTTTTTATTGAGTCTTGATAAAACTTATCCCCAAAGCTAAGAGCAACCTCATCTATTTTACTCACTCGATCGATTAATACTATAGCTTGGGCTCCACCAACCCCATCAGGTTTTGTCCTTTTCAACGCTGTTTGTTTATCTCCACTACGAAAAATCCTGATTGTTTCATCCCTGATTGTATTCCATTTCACAAATTGATTATAAGCATCATCAACAAGTTTCTTATCGCCCAAAAATCTTTCATAAATAATATCAAATTGTTTAAATGCATCTGCTTTATCTTTCTCCATTTCCTGAAGAACCTGTTCTATCTCCTGTTCACCTTCCGACAATAATAAAGATTTCATTCCTTTATGTATTGACTGAATTTCGGTATTTAAATCTCCTAAAGCACGGCGCACTTTAAGTGGATGATTATACAAATTATCTGTTTGCTCGGCCAAAAGACTTGTCTGTTGCCACGTTACAAATCCTAGTATAATTATCAAAAACATAATAATACCGAATCCTATCATCAGTTGAGTTCCGTTTTTAATGTCGTTAATTTTCATAAGGATAATTTTGAAAAAATTATAAAAAACAAATTACAAATAACAAATAACAAATTACAAATAACAAATTACAAAATACGGTGCCTTCGACTCCGCTCAGTCACCTGAGAATCCGTTGACTGAGCGGAGTCGAAGGCAACAAATAACAAGTTCGAAGTTCGAAGTTCGAAGTTCGAAGTTCGAAGTTCATTATGTTTTAAATACTGCAGAGCCAGCAAAGCACTCTTTAAAATGCAGTTTTTTTACAATATCCACTTCGGCCTCACCTGTTACAAAATATGCATTATCAGCTAAACAGTGTTTCACTCTTTCAATAATTTTTATTCGAGATTCAGGTTTGTAATAAAACAAAATATTGCTACACAATACAATATCGAAATTTCCAAATATACTAGCTGGCGGACATGAGTTCTCCTCCGATATCAAATCAAAAAAAGATACATCCACCATGTCTTTTATTCGTTTAATAAGTCTGTATTCGCCACCTTCAAGTTTCAAGTATTCCTCGTACCTTTTATGTGAAATATTTGAAATAGAGGATGCTTTAAATTTGGCCTGTTTTGCTTTTAGCAGTTCTTCGTTATTATTGTCAGTTGCAAAAATCCGAATTGCAATAGGATAATCAGATGTCTGAATCAATTCATCGCAAAGCATAGCAATACTGTAAGCTTCGTGACCGGATGCACAAGCTGCTGACCAAATTCTTATCTCCTTTTGGCCGTGTCTTCTCTTTTTCTCAATCAATAAAGGTAAAACAACATGTTCTAGGTATGAGAATGTAAGTGAATTTCGAAATAACTCAGTAAATGAGTTGTTTAGTGAATTACATAAAGAATTTGCCTCTGTCTGATTTTCCAAAAGTAATCGACAATAAGCTTCAAAACTTACACATGCTATTTCTTCAATTCTCCTATCAATTGATTTTGTAAGGTACGACTCATCATAAGCAGAAATATCGATACCATAATTTTGGCTCAATATAGCAGTAATATGACCAGCCTTATCCTTCATTTATCAAAAATGGTTTTAGAATTATAATAAAATAATGAAATCTCTCTCTTCTTTTCAAAAACAATCAATTGCAGTTGTAAAGATAGTAAAAAAAATGAAAGTTGGGAAATTGCAAAAATATTTTACATACTAAAGATTTTCAATGAAAAACAGCTTCATATTAAATTGTGATACTCCGAATCCCTCTCCACCACCTCAAAACCAGCTTCATTAAGTAATTCTGTTATTTCGGATTCGCTGAGACCAGGATTTTGTTCGCTGCCAGCCATTGAATATATTTTTGTGGTATTGCTGATTGTTCCATCGAAGTCGTCGGCGCCAAAGGATAGTGCAAGAATTGCGGTTTCTTTTCCGCACATTGGCCAATATGCTTTAAGATGTGGAATATTGTCGAGGAATAAGCGCGAAATTGCATAGTTTTTAAGCTCTTCCTGTAAAGATATTTCGGTAGTTATTCCTAATCTGTTACCATAAGTTTTGTACTTTAGTGGGATAAAACAGTTAAATCCATTAGTCTCGTCCTGCAAGTCGCGGAGTTTTTGCATGTGTAGAACTCTATCAGAATAAGATTCAATATGTCCGTAAAGCATTGTGCAGTTTGTTTTCATGCCTAGTTCATGGGCAATTCGATGAACATCAAGCCATGTTTGCGAATCGGTTTTCTCAGGACAAAGTTTTTTGCGAATTTTATCGTCGAGAATTTCAGCTCCACCGCCAGCCAATGAGTTTAAACCATTTGATTTGAGAGTTTCAAGAACTTCGCGCAAACAAAGTTTATCTGCTTGCGAAAAATATTCTATCTCCACAGCAGTAAACGCCTTAATGTGTAAGTGAGGATATTTTGATTTTATTGCGGCAAATAAATCTGCATAAAACACAGTTGACTTTTCGGGATGTAACCCGCCTGTAAAATGTACTTCGGTAATTCCTTCTGGCACTTTTTCCTCTAAAATCGCCAAGACATCCTCTTTTCCCAAATCCCAAGCCCCCTCCTGCCCTTTTTGGCGGTAAAACGAACAAAATTTGCATTTATTAAGACAGATGTTCGTGATTTCGACATGGATATTTATGTTGAAAAACACTTGCCTGCCAAATTTAAGTTCCTTTACCATATTTGCCAGCCATCCACAAAAAACAGGGTCGGAGTTTTCGTATAAATACAAAGCCTGTTCGTTGCCAATGCGTTCGCCTGCAAGCACGATTTCGGCAATTTGCTGCTCTTGTTTGGTTCGTGATGTAATTATGTTTTGCATGAGGCAAAGTTAATGAAAAAGGGGGAAGATTTAATTTGTGGGAGGTGAAAAATGAGAAAAAGCTTATATGCGGAATTCAACGTGACGAGAACTTCAATTGCCCCATAATTATTCCAACTAACATAAGTCCGCAACCAGCAATTTGGACATAACCCATAGTTTCATTTAGTATTATCCAGCCTGCTAAGGCGGCAAATAAGGTTTCGGAGCTAAAAATTATTGCTGCAGGGGTTGCCGCAATTTTCTTCTGAGATACAATCTGTAGAGTAAATGCCACACCAGTTGATAAAATACCTGTATATAAAATTGGGATTCCGGCATCCAACACATTAGCAATAGTTGTTGTTTCGACAAAAGCACTTGTAATTAAACTCAAAATAGCACATGTGTAAAATTCGGCAATTGAGAGTAAAATAGGATTTGCGTTTGGTGCGAATTTGCTAATTAATAAAATTTGAATTGCCCAAAAGAACGAACTAATTAATACTAATAAATCGCCATAAGAAACGGACGCATCAATTTGTCCAGACAAAAGAAAAAGACCTACTAGCGCCAGACCTGCACCTATCCAATGATTTAAAAGAATTTTCTGTTTTAGAAAAACACCGAAAATAGGAACTAAAATCATATAGAATCCAGTTATAAATCCCGCTTTGCCAACTGTTGTATGATTTATCCCAATTTGTTGTGTTGAGGTTGCAAAGAAAAGAGCCACTCCGATAATTATTCCGCTTATGATTGTCTTTTTTGTACTAACATTATTTTGATTTTTCTTAAAAAGGAATAAAACCGGCAATAGCACAGTTGCTCCCAAAAAGAATCTAATTCCACCAAATGCAAATGCTCCAATTACCTGTCCTCCCTCCTTCTGAAATACAAAAGCAGAACCCCAAATTATTGCAGCTACTAATAGCAATAATTCCGAAACGTAAGATTTTGAGGATGTTTCTTTTGTATTCATGGCGGCAAAAGTAATAAAATCAATTTATTTTGGGGATGAAAATTTTCGCCATGTGTTTTTGTGTGTTATTTCAACGGGAAGATAGTGTACGGACGACCACTTAGGGTCGTCCGTACGGGTCGTCCCGTTGAAATTTCGCATTTCTTATAACAAATTTGGAGAACAATCAATAATTGGCTGGCGGTATTGGTTAAATGGATTATTTTTGTAGAAAATTTGATGATGAATAAGGATAATTTTAAAATAATTATTGCTTCGATTATTACGGCAATTGTAATTACAGTTAGTTTTTCGCTTTTGCAGTATCCGCAGAACGAAGGCTTTAGTCCTACCGACGAAGGTGTGGTTCTGGCGCAATCGTGGAGACTAATTAATGGTGAAGTTCCACATAAGGATTTCATTTCTATTCGTCCTGCTGCAAGTGGTTATTTGCATGCTATAAATTTTATTTTGCCTGGAGCTCTAATTGTTAATGCTAGATGGTTTGTTCTGTTTCAGTTTTTTGTTATATCTCTGGTAATTTCATGGCTTGCTTTTAGACTGCTGGCAAAAAAATACGGTAATCCAAAAATTACAATATTTCTTGCATTGCTAATTGCGTCATTTACAATCACCACACTTAACTACAACCTTTATTCATGGACAACAATTGATGCAATTTTTTGGTC
>CAZOHR010000284.1:0-371 GCA_964579045.1 uncultured Bacteroidales bacterium
GCGAGATAATTAAAGTTGCAAATCAAGAACTAGAATTCTTCTACAGTCTTGATCACGAAAAACAATTAAGATGTGCTTATGATATTCAACTTTCGATGGAAACTTATAGAAGAGTTTTGAGAAATGCCATGAATAATAAACGTCAGGAATTGTTTGATTCCTTGGAACCTAAGTTTAATGAGTACATGTTGCTTTACGAAAGCAGTATGTAATACCTTAATATTAAAAAAAGGCTATTCTGAAAAGAGTAGCCTTTTTTTGTTTTAATAAAATTAAAAGTACTAACTCTCTCTTTAATTGCAAGATGATTTCCCTTCTTATTAAAGTTATCACACAATTTTATGGAGATTTTAGAAAACCATTATCTCGTG
>CAZOHR010000284.1:381-5101 GCA_964579045.1 uncultured Bacteroidales bacterium
AATGCTTTAATTTTAAACGACATGTCGGCTGGCTACATTTCTAAATGCTTGTCCGTTCACTAGGCCCGAGTTGGCTCGCCGTTTTTCCGATGCCTGCCCGCGTCGCAACAACGATTATTTATAGCTATAATTCGATTAATAGGTGTGTGCTATTATCAGCCATCCCAAATAAATATTACTTGACACCTTTTTTAAGGGAATGATTGGGAAAGTAAAATTCTGAAAACGACACAGCAATTGATTTGCCTAAAGTCCAAGAAAAAATCGATAGTGATTTTTTGCTTTATGCTAAGTTTTGCATATTATGAGATTATTGCTAATTTTGACAAATAATTAATACAAAACAGATGATTTCAGACAGTTTATATGCAGTAAGTCCGGTTGACGGGAGATATTCCTCCAAAACAGAAGTTTTGCGCAACTATTTTTCAGAATTTGCTTTAATAAAATACAGAGTTGAAGTCGAGATTGAATATTTTATTGCCTTGTGTGAAATCCCATTACCACAACTAAAAGATTTTTTTAAGCCAGATTTTGGACTGTTACGTGATATTTACAATGATTTTAGCAACGATGATGCTCTAAAGATAAAAGAGATTGAAAAAGTTACCAATCACGACGTAAAAGCTGTAGAGTATTTTATCAGAGAAAAGTTCGATTTATTAAAACTTGAGAAATACAAAGAATTTATTCATTTTGGGCTTACGTCTCAGGATATTAATAATACCGCTGTGCCTCTCAGCATAAAAGATTGCATGAATGAGATTTATTCTCCAATGCTTTTCGAAATTATTGAACTTCTCGATGGTTTAAGTGCAGAATGGGCCGATATTGCTATGCTTGCCAGAACACATGGACAGCCGGCCTCTCCCACCCGTTTAGGAAAAGAAATTCAGGTTTTCTCAGCTAGATTAAAAGAACAGCTCACACAAATGGATCAGATACCTTTTAGTTCTAAATTTGGCGGAGCTACTGGCAACTTTAATGCTCATGTTGTTAGTTATCCAAAAATTGACTGGGACAAATTTGGTTACCACTTTGTAAATAATTATCTCGGCTTGCACAGAAGTTTTCCTACAACTCAAATAGAACATTACGACAATCTTGCGGCTTTGCTGCAGTGCATGGGAAGAATAAATACAATATTGATTGATTTCTCGCGCGACATTTGGACGTATGTTTCGATGGATTATTTTAAACAGAAAATTAAAGCTGGTGAAGTTGGTTCTAGCGCAATGCCCCATAAAGTTAATCCAATAGATTTTGAAAACGCTGAAGGTAATTTTGGAATGGCAAATGCAATTGCTGAGCATCTCGCGGTAAAACTTCCTATTAGCAGATTGCAGCGCGACCTCACCGACTCTACAGTTTTGCGAAATGTAGGAATGCCATTTGCTCATACTTTGATTGCATTTGAATCTCTAAAAAAAGGCATCTCGAAATTGCTTCTTAATAAAGCCAAAATTGATGCAGATTTGGAAAACAACTGGATGGTTGTAGCAGAAGCAATTCAAACAGTACTACGCAGAGAAAATTATCCAGATCCATATCAGGCTCTCAAAGACCTTACTCGCACAAACGAAAAAGTCTCTCAAAAAACATTTACTACTTTTATCGATGGGCTTAATGTCTCTGATTCTGTAAAAAAAGAACTTAAAAGTATTACTCCTTTTAACTATACTGGCTTATAATAAAATAATAATTTTGCAGTTTTTAAACTGATGAAAGAATTTCTCAAAATAGTAAAGTATATTTTCCCATACAAAGGACACGCTGGTTTAAACATCTTATTTAATGTTCTATCAACCATCTTTGGACTGTTTTCTTTTGCACTTGTAATTCCTTTCCTAGGAATTCTATTTAAAACACAGTCGCTTGTTACGGAGAAAATCCCTTTAGACATCGGTAATATTTCTAACTTACAGCACAATTTCAATTATTGGCTAAGTCATATTATTATTACTGAAGGTGAATTACAGGCTTTGGTAAGCATGGGAATAATTGTGATTATTGCAACTTTCTTTAAAACTGGCACTATGTATCTTGCAAATCACTTTATGGTTCCTATCCGTAATGGCGTAGTTCGCGATATTCGTAACCAGCTTTTTGATAAAGTAATTAGCTTGCCAGTGGGATATTTCTCCGAAGAGAAGAAGGGAAATATTATATCCAGAATGACCAATGATGTTCAGGAAATTGAATGGGGCATAATGAGTTCACTCGAGATGATTTTTCGTGATCCAATTAAAATTGTTCTATACCTGGGAACAATGATTTTCCTAAGCTGGCAAATGACAATATTTGTATTTATTCTTTTGCCTATTGTGGGACTTATAATTGGTCAGGCTGGACGCTCATTGCGCAAAACTTCCATGGCAGGACAAAAACAAATGGGTAGCTTGATGTCTCAAATAGATGAAATGATAAGTGGGTTAAGAATTGTAAAAGCATTTAATGCAGAACGTCATATTTCCGACAGATTTAAAAGCACAAATCAAGATTATACTGGATTGATGAACCGTATAAATCGCAAAAGGTTCCTCGCTAGTCCGCTAAGTGAGTTTATGGCCACAATTGCAATTGTAATAATTATGTGGTATGGCGGCACAATGATACTTGACAAAGAAAGTGCAATGTCGTCTCAAGCATTAATTGGTTATCTAATAATCTTTAGTCAGATAATTGCTCCAGCAAAAACCTTATCATCGTCATGGTACAATATTAAAAAGGCAATGGCGTCGGTTGATAGAGTTAATGATATTTTGTCTGCACGTAATCTTATTACAGAAAAGCAAGGAGCTGAAAGAATTAGCGAATTCAAAGATTCGATAGAATTTAAAAATGTCAATTTCGCGTATACTGATATTCCAGTGCTTACAAATATCAATCTTAAAATATATAAAGGGCAAACCATTGCTTTGGTGGGTCAAAGTGGCTCTGGCAAATCAACTCTTGTAGATTTAATTCCAAGATTTTACGATATCGAATCGGGCGAAATTCTTATCGACGGTGTCAATATCAAAGACTACAAAGTTGCTGATCTTCGCGAATTACTGGGATATGTTAACCAAAGTCCTATTCTTTTTAACGACACCATTTACAACAACATAGCATTTGGCAAAGAGAATACCACAGAAGTAGAAGTTTCAGAAGCTGCAAGAGTTGCAAATGCTCACGACTTTATCACCGAAACCGAATTAGGTTATGCTTCAAATATCGGTGATGGAGGTTGTAAACTATCTGGAGGTCAACGTCAACGTTTAAGTATTGCTCGAGCTGTACTAAAAAATCCGCCTGTGCTTATTCTCGACGAAGCTACCTCAGCCCTAGATACGGAATCGGAAAAGCTTGTGCAAGAAGCCTTAGAAAATTTGATGAAGAATAGAACATCGATTGTTATTGCGCATCGTTTGTCAACAATTAAAAAAGCTGATGTAATATGTGTACTACACGATGGTAGAATTGTGGAAACTGGCAAGCATGATGAATTGCTCGAGAAAGGCGGCATCTATCATAAGTTGCATAATTTACAAATGAGTTAAACAATCATTTTTGCATTATAAAGATTATATTTATTAAAACACAAATAATGAAAAAACCAGTAATATTAAGTATTCTTGTTACTTTATCACTTCTATTTGCTCAGTGCGATAATGGCAAGAAAAAGGACAGACCAAATACAGACAATAACAATGAACTAAAGCAGACCAACTATAGCATGGAAAATCCACCAAAATTCAGAAAAGATGGAGACTTGAGCTTTTTGGATGCTGGCACAGGAATCGAGAAGTTCAAAATCGCCATTGAAGTTGCTAGTACTGATGAAGAAAAAGCTAGAGGACTAATGTATCGTCCCGAAATGGCTGATAATATGGGCATGTTGTTTTTATTTGACCGAGATGAGATTCAGTCGTTTTACATGCGAAACACAGTAATGTCATTAGATATTATTTATGTTAACTCTAAAATGATAATTGTAGATATCTATCGAGCTACAAACCCTATGGATGAAACCTCGCTCCCATCAAAATCTCCTGCTATGTATGTTGTGGAGGTAAACGCCAATATTTGCGAGAAGTATGGTATTCATGAAGGGGATAAGATAATATTCTAATAAAAAAAGCCGGATAAACCGGCTTTTTCATTTCAAAATGTCTGATTATTTTTTGTAAACAAAAGTACCGTTTACTCTAACAATACCAATCATTGGAGATTCTGGTTCTTCAACATTAAGTGCAAGTGTTCCGCACATAGCATCTTTACCTACATACTCAATTGTTACACCACCTTGTTCTGCCATACCCATGTTCCAGTTAAACCATACTGTTCCATAAGCAGTTGTCATTGTTACGCGGCTCCATAAACCTGAATCATAAGCATGATAGCCATAGAATCCTGGCTCTAGTTTTTTGCCATTTCTAGCATTAATTTCGATGTTCAAGTCAATTTGATCTTCCTGACGTTCACCTGTAAGATCTTTAGGTTCATAATTGCTTAATACTAGAATAACAGTTGAATCGTTAACCCAGCTATAAGAACTACTCTTTACTTCAAATTCTGGAGTTGTATAAACCAAAGTATCACTCATTGAGTAATAATAATCCTGAATAGTCATAGCAATCTCATTTTTGCCTTCACAAACAGGTTTTTCGTCTTCTTTAGTTTCTTTAGCGCCTCCACAAGATGCTAATGCAAATACTGCTACTAATCCTAATAATAA
>CAZOHR010000285.1:0-5074 GCA_964579045.1 uncultured Bacteroidales bacterium
AAAACAAAGTATTATGGGATTCAATTTAAGAAACAGGAATTTTTTAAAAGAACTTGATTTTACAAAAGAAGAATTAGTATTCTTACTAAAGTTATCAAAAGATCTAAAGAATGCAAAATATGCTGGTACTGAGCAGCAGAGGTTAAAAGGCAAGAATATTGCTTTGATTTTCGAGAAAACTTCTACTCGTACCCGTTGTGCATTTGAAGTTGCGGCTCACGATCAGGGCGCGCACGTAACTTATCTAGAACCAACAGGAAGTCAGATGGGTCACAAAGAAACAGTTAAAGACACTGCAAGAGTTTTGGGCAGAATGTATGATGGTATCGAATACCGCGGATTCGGTCAGGAAATTGTTGAAGAACTTGCAAAGTACGCAGGTGTTCCAGTTTGGAATGGTTTAACAAACGAATGGCATCCAACACAGATGTTGGCAGACGTTCTAACTATGATTGAGCATTCTGACAGCCCAATGGAAAAGATTTCTTATGCTTATTTAGGCGATGCTCGTTTTAATATGGGTAATTCTTTACTCGTTATTGGAGCAATCCTTGGTATGGACGTTCGTATTGGTGCTCCAAAACAATTATGGCCAGCCGAATCATTGATTAAAACTTGCAACGAACTAGCAAAAACTTCAGGTGCAAGAATTACAATTACAGAAGATCCTGCAGTTGCTGTTAAAGGTGTTGAGTATGTTCATACCGATGTTTGGGTTTCGATGGGCGAAGCAAAAGAAGTTTGGGCTGAGCGTATTAAACTCTTAACTCCTTACCAAGTTAATGCAGCTATCATGAAGAAAACAGGTAATCCTGATGTTAAATTCATGCATTGCTTACCTGCATATCATAATGCTGACACTAAGGTTGGAAAACAGGTATCAGAAGAGTTCGGTCTTAAAAATGGCGTTGAAGTAACCGAAGAAGTTTTTGAAGGTAACAATTCATTAGCTTTCGACCAGGCTGAAAATCGTATGCACACAATTAAAGCTGTTATGGTTGCTACTTTGGGAGCATAATTTCAGTTTATGTTAAATATGGAACTGTTCCAAAGAAATTTGGGACAGTTTTTTTTATTATAATTGGGTAACTTTACAAAAACTTCTAAATCCTATTTAATGAAAAAACTTGTTGTACTATCTGGAGCTGGCATTAGTAAAGAAAGTGGGATTCCCACATTTCGCGATAACGATGGATTATGGAAAACATATCGATTTGAGGAAGTTGCCTCTCCCCTAGCCTGGCGCAGAGATCCTCAACTGGTTTTGGATTTTTATAACTTTCGCCGTAAAGCTGTAATAGAAGCAAAACCCAACACCGCACACCTTTTACTAAAGCAACTTGAAGAATATTTTGAAGTCCAAATAATCACACAAAATGTTGATGACTTGCACGAAAGAGCAGGCTCCACAAATATTGTTCATTTACATGGCGAAATTCGAAAAGCTAGAAGTACTGCCGATGAACAGATTGTAGTAAACATTGATGGTGCTGAGCTTAATCTAGGTGATTTTTGTCCAAAAGGTTCGCAACTAAGGCCTCATATTGTTTGGTTTGGTGAGGCTGTTCCTGCAATTTCTGAGGCGATAGATATTGTACGTACTGCAGATGTCTTTTTGGTAATTGGAACTGGCCTACAAGTTTATCCAGCTGCCGGACTAGTTGATTATGTGCCTCTAAGAGCACAAAAATATCTTATCGACCCAGATGATAATTTATCCATAAATAAAAACTTTGAGCATATAAAAGAAAAAGCGGTAAAAGGAATGGAGCTATTTTACGAAAGGATAAAATCGTAAATGTGATATGTCCTGAGTGGAAGGTTTAATCCCATAAGACAAGTTTAGCTGCGCACAACGGAACTGGGGCATTGGGTATGCAAAATCACCACGCTAGCCTTTTATTGCACAAGTCATCATCATGATTATTTTATAACTGCTAATTACTATTTAGCTAAACTATTTACCCCAATAGGCTGGGTGAGTTAATATTTGTATCCTATCACCTGGAACAGAATTTTTCAATGCACGCATCATTCCATCATAATCGTCATCAAAATTCCAGTCCCCGCCAGCTTCTGAGAAGTATTTATTGTAGTCAATAAAGTATGCTTCATAGCTAAATCCAAATTCTTCCAAGCTGTGCTGTCCAAGATTATATGTTACGCCTTTATAATCTACATTAGCTTGTAAAGCAAGATCTGAAAAAATCTGATAATTAGCAACAGTTTGGCGAGCAATTTCAGAACCATGCGAAGCTGTGCCATAAATTGGTATTCCAAGAGATGCATAATAATCCAATTCTTGCTTATTGAATGCCAAGGGATCGTATCCGTATTTTATCATAACTGTCAGCATATCGTTATGAATACCTATCTCGTGACCATAATAATTTAACTTTAGATAGGCCTCTCCCATGCATATATTTCTAATCAATATATTATTTACAAACCTACCATAATATCTCGCTGTAGCCAATATATAGTATGTAGATCTAATCCCAAAAAAATACTCCATCTCACACATCTCTTGAGCTTTGAAAATTTGAACATCAACATCGTGCCGCAAGCATACAACCACTTTTGTTGTGTCAAAATAATCCTTCATTTCATAAACTGGTAAAACTACATATTTATCTTTTGACAATTCGATTAGAATTGCCTGATACTGGTCCCATGTAAATCGAGGATGATTTTTGTATTTTTCAGTAATTTCGGCCTTAAGTATTTCATACTCTAATCCATCATCAATTGGCTCCTTTAAACAGCTCTGCATTGACAAAAAGAAACTGAAAAGTAAAATCACCAATGAAATCTGTCTTTTTCTATTCACTTTGTATTAATTATAAACTAAAAACACAAATTATACTCATTCCCTTATGGGAAAACATTTTGACATAATCCACCTCACTTAGACATAAAATACTAACGGAGAAATTCTAAAACACTATCCGTAATATACTTTAAAGTTTTCTCGTCAAGCTCGGTATTCATAGGTAAGGACATAACTGTTTCGCAAAGTTTGTCGGTTACAGGAAAATCAGTTGGAATATATTTGAATTCCTGAAATGCCTTTTGATTATGTAATGCTACTGGATAATAAACAGCACAAGCAATTCCTTTGGCAGTTAAATGATCCATAAGAGCTTTTCTGTCCACTCCGTTTAGCACCAAAGTATATTGGTGGAAAGTATGTGTTGACTTTTCGAATCGTTTAGGGGTAATAATTTTGTCACAATTTGCAAATGCCTTATCATAATAGTCAGCAGCAGCTCTTCTGGCAGCACCATACTCATCGAGATGAGGAAGTTTAACACGCAAAATCGCAGCCTGAATTGTGTCTAACCTCGAATTAACTCCAATATTATCGTGGTAATATCTCACTTTCATTCCGTGATTTACAATTGAGGATATTTTTTCTGCTATCTGATCATCATTTGTAAAAATTGCTCCTCCATCTCCATAACAACCAAGATTTTTTGATGGAAAAAATGATGTACAACCAACGTGACCAATTGTTCCTGCTTTCCTTTTCCATCCTTTGTCGGATTTAAAATCACTTCCTATCGCCTGTGCAGTATCTTCAATAACATATAAGTTGTGTTTCTCAGCAATCTCCATTATTCTGTCCATATCAGCGGCCTGACCAAAAAGATGAACAGGGATTATTGCTTTTGTCTTACTTGTAATCGCTTTCTCAACTTTCTCAGGATCAATATTGTAAGTGAGAGGATCTACATCAACCATAACAGGTGTTAGCTTAAGCAAAGCAATTGTCTCAACGGTAGCGATAAAAGTAAAGTCTGTCGAAATCACTTCGTCGCCTGGTTCAAGACCAAGAGCCATCATTGCTATCTGTAGCGCATCGGTCCCGTTACCACAAGGTATCACATGTTTAACATCAAGATATTTAGCAAGTTCTTTTTTAAATTCTTTAACCTCCGTACCATTAATAAACTCAGTATTATCAATAACACTTGCAATTCTAGCATCAACCTCAGACTTTATTTTCAAATACTGAGATTTAAGGTCAACCATTGGAATGTTCATAGACTAATTTTTTTGCAAAAATAAAAAATCAAATGACAAATGGCAAATGGCAAATCACAAATCACAAGTTCCAAATCACAAATGACAAATCACAAATGACAAATCACAAATGACAAGTTCCAAATCACAACGGCAAAGCCCACACTTCGACACCGCCGCGGCGGATCAGTGCGGCGCAACAAAGTTAAAAAACAAAAAAATTCCCATCCTCCGACGTGGAACAAATGGCAAATCACAAAAACCAAAACAAACGACAACGGCATTAGCCCTCTGCGCGGCTAAAGCACAAATGCACAGACTACCGCGCGAGTTACTCGCGTGGGGTGACAGGTTGGATTTTGCCCACGCGAGTAACTCGCGCGGTAGTTTGTGCATTCCCAATTTATAAAAACTCTAATACTTCAAGCAAACACTAACCCCTTGTAATTTGTTCCGCCGCGGCGGATGTGTTTTGAAATTCACCTTTTTTCTGCCAATTTATAAAAACTCTAGTACTTAAAGCAAACACTAAACCCCTTGTATTTTGGTTTTTGTGATTTGTAATTTACCAATTTTATGTTACTTAACATATTTTTTGAATTTCAATTAATTCTTTATTATTGTTTAAACCTCTATCTTTGCTGCAATTGAATTAATGTTTAACACCAAATACGGTAAATTAAATTAGTTATGGCTAAGAAAAATGTACTTATCATCGGAGCTGCAGGAAGAGATTTCCACAACTTCAACACTTATTACAGAAACAATGCTGACGTAAACGTAGTAGCTTTCACAGCTGCACAAATTCCAGACATTGATGGTAGAAAATATCCAAAAGAATTAGCAGGAGAATTGTATCCAGCAGGTATTCCAATCTATGCACAGGACGAATTACCAAGATTAATTAAAGAATTAAACGTAGAAGAATGTGTATTTGCATACAGCGATGTTCCTTACAACAGAGTAATGAATATTGGAGCATTGGTTAATGCATGTGGAGCAAACTTTAATCTTTTAGGCCCTGGTAAAACTCAGGTAAAATCAACAA
>CAZOHR010000286.1:0-5065 GCA_964579045.1 uncultured Bacteroidales bacterium
TGCTCTGAACCAACTGAGCTAAGCTCCCCAATATTTTGTCTCAGCGATTGCGACCCTCCCGACTTAAGTCGGGATGCTCTGAACCAACTGAGCTAAGCTCCCCAATATTTTGTCTCAGCGATTGCGACCCTCCCGACTTTTCGTCGGGATGCTCTGAACCAACTGAGCTAAGCTTTATTATAGAACGTATCCCCGTTTTGGGACTGCAAATATATAGCAGGTTTTTTAATTCGCCAAATCTTTTTTCATATTTTTTGAAATAATATTTAACACATTGATTGTCAGAGGTTTGATAGAAAGTCTCCCACAACAAAAGTACTTCCACCAATAAAAATCATATCTTTTTTGCTAGCATTTTTACACGCAGATTCGTAAGCAGATTTAACATTGTTGAAGAATTCTCCTTTTAGACCATGCTTTTCTGCTTCAATTTTAACTAATTCGGAAGCCATGGCTCGTGGAATAGATGCTTGGGTAAAATAGTATTCGGCATCTTTTGGAAATAAGCGCAGAACTTCTGAAATGTTTTTATCATTTACAAATCCAATAACCATATGAAGTCTTTCAAATTCCTGTTTTGAAATTTGTTGTAATACATAATTCAATCCTTCTTTGTTGTGGCCGGTATCACAAATTGTCAAGGGATGCTGATTTAGAATCTCCCACCTACCTCTTAAACCAGTGTTTTGTTGCACTTTTTTAAGTCCATTAACTATTTGTATGTCACTAATATTAAATCCAATCTTTTTCAGCTCGTCAATTGAATATAAGATTGTAGCTAGGTTTTTTTCTTGATATATTCCTGATAGGCTAAAGTTTAAATTCTTCGTACCAGATTTTGATTTGACAATGAAATTGCCAAAATCATGATTCTGTGAAATTAATTGAGTGCTGTAGTGTTTGTCGGCGAATGTAATTTTAGCATTTGATTCTGCTGCTTTCTGGCGAAATACCATTTCAGTTTCTTGATGTGTTTCTCCAATTATGACGGGAATTGTAGGTTTGATAATGCCTGCTTTTTCTTTTGCAATTTGCCCAAGGTTATCCCCCAGAAATTGAGTGTGATCGAGTCCAATATTAGTAATTATTGAAAGTTCGGGTTTGATAATATTTGTTGAGTCCAGTCTTCCTCCCATACCAACTTCAATCACAGCTATATCAACTTTGCAGAATCTGAAATAATCGAATGCCAATGCAACAGACATCTCAAAAAAGGAAGGTTTTATTTCCGTAATTATTTTAAAGTTTTCATTTATAAAACGGGTAATGTAATCTTCTGAAATCATTTCTCCGTTCACCCTTATTCGTTCTCTATAGTCTATCAAATGAGGGGAAGTATAAAGACCAGTTTTATAACCAGCTTCCTGAAGAATTGATGCAATACTGTGTGAAACCGAGCCTTTTCCATTTGTGCCAGCGACATGAATAGTTTTGAAACTATGATGAGGATGTCCAAAATATTGGTCGAGAACTAGGGTATTGTCAAGTCCTTCTTTATATGCAGCCTGCCCAACACGCTGGTACATTGGCAGCGAGTTAAACATATAATCTAATACTTGGTCGTAGTTCATTCCTTGTCTGCAAGTTTTTTGAGATCACTCTTTAATAGGTAATCTGAATTTTTCTCACCTACTTTATGCATATCATAATAGTAAATCTGTCCTTTTTCTGTGTCAATAATAATTTTAACACAATAAGATAAGGTGCTATTCATCTGAGGACCAAGAACATGCAGCACTAAGGCATCTTTATCATTATTTGCTATGAGAGAGGCGATTTCTTCCTTTGTAGAATAAACAAAATTGTACGGATAGGCAGTTGCAAATGAATTTTTAGTTCTTATCTCAGGTTCTACTTCTTCTTTCAACAGGTAAAGTGTCTTTTTCTTTGGGCTACCTGATTTTGCCATATAATAATCGGCTATACTTTCTTCGGTCAATGCTGGATTTTGTTGACACGTCAGTAGATGGCTTTGAATAAACTTTATCATTAGTCCAATTTTGTAATCGTAGTCAGTTTCAAGTGCCCCTTTATAACAAAGTGGAACCGCACATAATGTTGGCATTTCGTCTGCAGTTTTGTAATTCCCACCCATGGTAACAATAATAAAATCAAAAAGTGTTTGAGATTTATCTTTCTCAAAGTAGACTTGATTTATCATTATAAAAGAATTATCGGCATCTCCTTTAAGATTTTTAAAATCGGACTCATACACAAATTCATAAGGAGTAATAGTCCAGTTCTGTTCAATTGCTTCCTTCATTGCTGTGTTATATTCCGACATTCTGTCGTTTTTTAAAACAACATATGTTTTTGATTTCATGAATTTAGTTAAATCGCTCTTTGTTCCAACTGGTATCTTTATCTGAGCATAACTTAGCAGTGTAAATGCTGTAAGAGTTAAAATCAAGACTGCTTTTTTCATACGTACATATGTTTAATAAATTGATTTAGTAATATTCTATTATTCAGGAAACATCAATTCTTGTTTTTCATTATATAATCTAACATAATAGAATAATTCCTTATTCTTTTTACGTCTGCTTAGAGCTGAAAATTCCTTGTAAATTTCTGGTTCTCTTTGCAAAATTGATTCCACATTTTTTTGATTATATTCTAATATAACTCCTGTTTTCATGTCGATGATAAATTGCCTTATTTCTTCGCTCTCATATACTCTGGCCGATGGATTGTAATAATAAGGATCGTAGAAAGGGTCGCGGTAAGATGAATAGTGAACAATTACTGTTGTAATGAAATGAGATATTGACCCGACATAAGGAATGAGATTGTATTTTCCAGACCAGTAGATATATGGTTTACCATTACGAGAATATCCCCACAAATCTTCACTGCTCAACTCTACCGATAAACCATAACGGTCATTGTAAATTATGTTTTCGGTGGTATCAAGGATTTTGAAAAAGTTAGGGTCTGAGTATAGTGGGTAAACGAGTGATTCGAATGGCAGAGGAGAATTGTTTCTAAAAGAATTGAAATCTTGATATAAACCCTCTTTAAAGTAAAAACTGTAATCATATTTTATCAAGGTTTCATTATCTTCTTGAGCATTTGTCAAGATGCTTAAACTAGAAAGTAATATGATAATGAGATTTTTTTTCACAATAATCAAGCTGTTTTTTATTTAACGAAATAAATTAAAAAATATGATTTAGACAAGTTGGTTAACAAAAAGATTTAAACCATTTTATAACAGCCTTATGAAAATCGGAGCTAAAATCTGAAATACCATGAACACATTGGGAAAGGAATAGATGTGTTACTATGTCCAATTAGTGAAATTCCTGAGAGTGAAATTTGAAATGCACGATTAGGTGTTTTCTGAAAACGGAATCCAGGCATCAAGAGCAATCCGAGAGATTTGTAAACATTTGTCGAAACGGTAATGGTATAAGTAGGATTAACTTGTACAGAATTTATTTCATCCCAATAGCCTGGAGTATGTTCAACATACTCAGTGTCAGTTAGTTGCTCAGTAACTATAAATCCCATCGAGTCGAAAACAAAACTAGCTTTTGCCCCTACCTTAAATATTCCAGCTAGCGAAAACATAACAGCTGGAAAAGTAGGTTGTTTTCTAAACTCAGTTGCTGGTAGTATGTTATTGTACACACCATCAATATTATAGGTTTTTTCGTCACCACTTTGCAAATATGCATAACCACCAGATAAACTGATATTGTTCATTCGGTCACCAAACGTTATAGTACCCCAATGTAATCCTCCATATCCTCTAAAGTTATAGAGGTATCCAGATGTTGCCAACAACGTTCCAAGTGCTAAATTTATTTTAGGATTTGGTGTTTTAATGGTGTATTTTAATGCTAGAACCATTGGACTTGCAATCCAGGTTGACATAACACCGATACTTAAGTTATCCATTACTGCAAAATGAATCTCAGGCCCATAGATGTTTAGCATTGCGTAATTTTCGCCCTTTTTTATTGGATGTGCATTTGTTGTGAAAGCATATCTCGTTGTAAAAGGTCCTGAAGATCTGTATTCTCCGTTAACAATGTCTTTATCTCCTTTCGCCTTAACTATGCTGCGAATTTCTGATTTAGGAATGTAAATCTTTCCCAAGTTTGAAGTTTCAATAAGAACCTCTCTTCCATCATCAGATATGATAACTCCAATATATTCATTACCATCAAGTTTTGTAATTACATGTAATTCGAAATTCTTTACTGTATCACTCGCAGAGTTCTGAGAAAATACAGCAATGGAAGAGAATATAAGGGTTGTGAAAATAATGTATTTTATATTTTTCATAATACTAAATTTTTAGGAACAAAGTTATCACAAAAATAAAACCAAAAATACAAAGATTAGTTGAAATAAAAACGGCTTATTTTTTGAATGTCGTGGAATATTTATAATTTTGAACTGTGAAAAAAAGTATTTTATACATATTGTTTGTTTTTGCTTCCATAAATCTGTTGTCTCAAAATAAAGCAGATTTTCCAAATTGGCTTGTTGGTGTGTGGGAGATTAGCTCCGAAAGTGGTAGCTCTTATGAAGAATGGACAGCAGTTAGAGATGGATCGCTTAGTGGGAAAACATATCGCATTTTTTTACAGGATACCATTGTTTTTGATACGATGAGGATTAAATATTTCAATACTGAGATAGTTTATCAAATGTCGGCAAATATTAAGAATACCAGAGTCTATGGGAGATTTCCATTACAAAGACCCGACCCTGCATTATGGAAGTTTGAGAATCCGTTAACCGATTATCCTCGGAATATCAATTATATGAGGATGAGTATTGACTCTGTATATGTTTGGACTGAGGCCAGTGATGAAAATAATGCCTGTATGGATTATTTAATGATAAGGCATAAAGATGAATAGTAGGTTTCCGAGGCTTTGCTACAATACATATGAATTCCGATTTAAGGATGAATCAGGTAAAATTTCCATTTTTGATGAGCTGAGAAAAAAATGGTTAGTTTGCACTCCAGAAGAGTGGGTTAGGCAAAATCTTATAAAATTTCTCATCAGTGAATTCTCATTTCCTGCAAATTTGGTTGCAATGGAGA
>CAZOHR010000287.1:0-5060 GCA_964579045.1 uncultured Bacteroidales bacterium
TTCCTGACGCCTATTAAGAAAGTTAAAACAGACTTCTACACAACAAAAAAGGCGGTAAAAACCGCCTTTTATATTTTATCAAACTCTATATTAGTTAGGAATATAAATTTCTGTTACTCTATCTACTACATCGTTTTTGGTAACATTAAGCTCTAGAACTATTCTTTTAATTGTCTTAGATTGTCCAAGATACTCAATTCTAGATAATGGATAGTATTTACCTCCATCACCTAAATACTCAACGCCAGAAATATAGATTTGATTATCTAGTGTATCAGTATAATACTGAGCTGTTATCTGAAGCATTGTAAAGTTAAGTATAGAATCAATACCTTCTGAATATGTCATGGCAGAAAAGAATGGTCTTTCTTGGTCATCTTCTGTTCCCATATAAGCAATAGTTTCAGATGGGGTATCTGACAAATCTGGATGATATAAATCTGCATTTACTTTAAAATATGTTTTACTACCATCCCAAGTATGAGCATAAACTTTTGGAAATCTTATTCTACCAGGAACACGGGTATCAACAGCGATTGTAGAATTATAAGAAGTGTCGTCATTCAAATTGAAAGTACTTCTCGTTGTTGCATAAGATCCCATAAATGCTTCTGCGATATTGGCAACACGAATATTTCTGCTCTTTGTTGAAGCATTACCTTCTTTGTCAGTAGCGGTGTATGTAAGTACTATTGCTTCTACTCTTCTTAAAAGCCCAGTAGTAGTTAGAGTAAATACATCTGCACTATCGTTGGCAATAAGTATTTCAGAATTCTGAGTACCATTATCTTCTACTTTTACTCCTGGGTCAACATATTTTGTATAAAGTAAAGCTATTGTGTCTGTTTCACCATCTTGTTGAATTACGCCTTCGGAGTCGAGTAAATAAATCTTTGGGCCTGTTGTGTCTTTTGGACCACAAGAAGTAAGTATTGCTGTTGCAGCAAGTAAAACCACGATTATAATGCTGAGTGTACTTTTCATAATTATTCCTTTAAATTAAAATAATCGTAAAAATAGCTATTTATTTTTTATAACGCAAATATTATTTGATTTTATTGCGCAGAAGATAAAATTTACATAGATCTAAAAGAGTCGAATACAGAGTCCTTAAAAAAGAATAGCTTATAAATTACTACAGCGGCGTATAAATTTCAGTTACACGATCTGTATAAACACCGTCTTTAGTAACATTTAGCTCAAGAATAATTCTTTTGATAGTTTTTGTACCGCTTAAATATTCTATGCGGGATAAAGGCAAATCTGGATTAATTGGATCCGCGACACCAGAAATAGTGTAGGTATTTCCTAAAGCATCGGTAAATTGTTGTGCTGAAATCATAAGTAAATTAAAATCCAATGCAGCCTCCATGCCTTCGGTGTAAGTCATATCCTTAAAAAATGGCAATTCTTTGTCAGATACAGTTCCCATGTATGAGATAATTTCTGAAAAAACAGTCGATGCTTCGGGATTGAATAAATCTGCAAATACTTTAAAATAAATACTGGTTTCGGTATCAATATGAGAATAAGTTTTTGGAAATCCCAATCTACCAGGAATTTTGGTATCAACAGAAACAGTTGAATTATAAGTTGTTTCGTCTTCAATAAACATGGCAGTTCTTGTAGTAATATATACACCAGCAAAAGGCTCTGAGATATTTCGTATCGAGACATTTCTGGTTTTCGTCCCAACATTTAAAGCCTCATCGGTCGCAGTATAAGTAATTACAATATCCTCTACCTTCTTAAGATATCCATCAGCTGTTACTTCAAGTTCGTCCTCACTATCATCAGTTATTATTATATTGGCCTCTTCGGTTACATTATCTTCGACCTTTATCCCTGGGTCAACATATTTTGTAAATAGCAAAACTGTAGTATCACTTTGCTCGGTAATCTCAGAATTGGAATCAAGCAAGTAAATATTTGGCGGCACAATTTCGAGTGGTGTATCACATGAATTAAAAATCAAAAATCCGCTTAAAAGCAAAAAACCGAATAAAATGGATGTGTTTTTCATAACATTGCTTATTGATGAATTGTAAAAATAGCAAATATTTAAATAGAAAGCAATTTTTTTTCTAATCTATAAAGCGGAATAACTATTAAGGTATTTGGGATAATTATGTAAGCGGTGATCGGTAATCGGTGATCGGTAATCTGTAATCAGTGGTTTAGTGTAGTCGTTACCGCTTACTGGTATTCAACTTTTGTAAAAACAAGCACAATCTCAAGTTTACTACATCCGCAGCGGCGGAATAGATTACAAATTACATTCTTTTTTCTCAATCACTATTGAATTACAACTTTTTGCACAGATCTTGATTTTTCAAAACTGATGAAATAAATTCCTGAGCATATTTTGTCGATATTTAATTGATTGCTACCATTTTGTATTGTCTCTGTGAGTATCAATTTTCCAGATATATCACAAACTCTAACAAATTGAGTTTCTCCAGGATTATAAACATTTATCACACCATTCGCAGGATTTGGATAAATGTATGGTATCATATCATCTGAGCTTAACTCACCAACTGCATTAATAGACAAATCGAGAACTTCAATTTTATCGATATATACAATGGAACCACCATCATTTTTTGTTTTAAATCTTACAACTACTTCTTGCCCACGGTATGAATCGAGCGAAATATTCAGAGTGTCAAAGTCCGTTGCAGTTACTGGTTTGAATAAATTTGTCATTGCGTCGCCACTAACTGTTGCAAGATTTTGCCCTCCATCAGCGAAAAGAATTTCGTTATAGTTAAGCCCACAATCGGTACTTATTTCTACTATTAAACTATCTTTATAAAACTGAGCAAGACGATTTTTATATGCAAAAGTAAATGATAGATAAACACTATCGGAATCGGGAACCAGAATTTTTGGCAAGCTTGCTAGATCTTGGGTTCCATCGCGTGGAATATAATTGAGAAACTTCATTCCCATAGCTTTATACTGATCTTCACTACCCCAACTATAGTTCTCCCATTTATTTTTAGAATCTGGATTTAAAACAAATAATTCAGAATCTGAAAGGTCAGAATTTATTGCTTCGAAATCCTCCTCAAAAGGAAATGCCGCTTCGTTAAGAACATAGATTTTTTTGTTTATCCCATTATTAAATCTATTATATTCATTGTAAGTATGGTATGGTTTAACGTAAGCATGTACAAAATTTTTGCCGCCAGCAAGCTGATATGCGTCTGATGTAAAGAGAAAATCCTGACTCGGTTCCAAAATAAGTTCTACCAATGAGTCGCAAACTAAAATCTCATTTACAAAAATCTTCACATAAAAACTATCAATATCACTTTGACCAGAATTGCTTACAAGAACTTGAATTTCAGTATTACTAGCATCTGGACAAAGATATTCTACATCTGGAGAAGTTATATCCGCCGCGAGATCGAATTCATCAGTAACTGGAGGAACAGCAGTGTAAGTCATCGCCAGATAATTAAACGCTGCGAGTACATCAATCAAACCACGACCATAAACATTATCTTCGCCTACATCACCAAGGTCGATTGCTGTAGCATAGAGAGAATACTTAAGTTCATAAGCCGAAGCCATCGGAAAAGCTTCAGCCAAGAGCAATAATGCTCCCGACACATGTGGACAAGCCATAGAGGTTCCTTGCAAGAATTCATATGAGTTGGTTCCAACACAAGAACGAATATTTACCCCAGGAGCTGAAACTTCTGGCTTAATTTGTAGCGCTCCTTCTTCGGTAATACAAGGTGTTGGACCTCTAGATGAAAAAGATGCGATTGTATTGGAAGCAGTAAGTGCACCTATAGACATAGGATTAACTTCATTAAAAGCCCTCATTGCAGGAAAACCATTTGTTGAAGCACCGGGGCCTTCATTCCCTGCAGAGAAAGGTGAGCAGATACCTGCAGTTTCTAGAGCCACTAGGATTTCAGCTTCTGCCATTTCGCAAGCTCCGAATTGCAATGCTAAGGTATAATCATATCCCCACGAATTGTTAATTACCCTAGGAACATCATCTGTTGTTTCTGGATTGCCATCGGGGTCCAAAACCCATTGAAAGACATTCATAAAATCGGCAGGATTAAGCAAATCTGCATCAGTACTTGCAACAGGATCAGAAGCAATCCAAAATGCATTAAATGCAACGCCAATCGTATCATGTGTGGCAGGGTCTAGACCCAGAGTTGTTCCGGTTGTGTGAGTACCATGACTTGATGAAGCATTATCTGCTGGTTCTTCGCTACGCACGCCATACCAACACTGACTTAATGGAAAATGATTTCCTGCAAACCGATAACCAATTGCTGGATGTTCTGGATAAACACCTGTATCCATACTTAGAAACAAAATATTTCTACCGGTATATCCAAGCTCCCATAGTTTATGAGCATTGATAGTTTTTAAGCCTGGCTCAGCTCCATTTACAACTTTTTCGGAACTAGCATCTGATTTTTCAACTTCTGGAATTCGATATCTTGGAGAATTCAAATCCATATATTTGATTCCTTTAAATTCGGAAATGCGATAAACATAATCTTTCTTTATGTCTATGTTTAACATATTCACACCCCAATAATACCTAATATCTCCAATAGCCTTAGAATCTAACGATAGTAATTCCTCCAAAAATGGGGCAAACTCATTTTGAGAAATAAGCGAATTTTCTTTTAGCAAAGTAGTTACCGCTTTAACCCTTTGATCAAAAGTCGCATGTTTGGCATCAAGTTCGTCCGATAATTGGTAAATATCATGATTGGAAGTAAAGAATACATTTACATTAATATACTCTTCGCTTTTAACCTCTTCACTAATGCTAGATATAAGCAAAGGACTAAAAACTGTTTGAGATAAAAGTAAACTGCTAACAAACAATAAAACAACAGTACTAATAGTTTTCATATCGGATAAATTTTGTTCCCAAATATATTCATTTTTAATTAGAGTTTAAATTTTGGCATCAAATAATATCTCATAAACTGTAAATTGTTTATCTTTACAAACAATAAAAAATATTTTATGCTATGAAGAAGGCAGTCTTAATTATTGCTTTGGTCTTT
>CAZOHR010000288.1:0-5022 GCA_964579045.1 uncultured Bacteroidales bacterium
ATTAAATTATCTTATTTTGAATAGCATAAACAGCCATTCCAACTAAAGATTTTGTTTCCATTTTTTCGAAAATTGAGTGTTTGTGAAATTCAACAGTACTTCTGCTAACACACAAAATTTCGGATATTTCGGTAGTGGATTTTTCCTTGCATAATAATTCTATTATTTCGAGCTCCCTTTCTGTAAAATCAATTCTACAAAGTTTAGTTTTATCCTTGGTATAAATCATATTCATCATTACAGCCGTAGCTTCCTGATTAAATGACAAGCCTCCATCTGCAACAGTTTTAATAGCATTTATCACCTCTTCGGGTTGTGCATTCTTTATCAAATAGCCACAAGTGCCGCTGAGTATCATTTTACTGATAAAACTATATTCCTTATGCATACTGAAAGCAATTACCCTAACTGAAGGATTGATCTTAAGTAACTCTTTCAGTGTTTGAAAACCGTCCATCACAGGCATTTCTATATCAAGAAGAATAACATCTGGCATTCCCTTAGCTTTAATACCGTTTAGTAATTCAAGTCCATTTTCAGCAATATGAACGACTTTCATACCTTCTACAGAATCGATAAGACTAGCTAAGCCTTGGCCAAACAAGACGTGATCATCGGCAATAGCAATCTTAATCTCCTTAAATTTAGTCTTCATAGTAATTAGTTTAATTGTATTACTGGGATTTCTATAATTGCGACAGTACCACCTTCAAGACCATTGTTAATACCAAAATGTCCTCCTAGAATCTCCACCCTATTTTTAATGTTAGATAAACCTAGACTTTTCTTCATAAAGGCATTATCAATTTCTATTCCCTTACCATTATCCGAAACACTTAATCTCATCATATCATCATTTCTTTCAATAACAATTTCCATAATGCTTGCCTGTGAATGCTTAAGCACATTATTACTAAGTTCCTGAACAATACGGTATATGATTAATTCTGTTGATTTGTTGGAGACCTGCAGATTAAGAAAATTATTTTTAAAAGTACTACTAATCTGACCTCCCATATTTATTCTCATGCAAATCTCATTTATGGAGTCTATCAAACCAAAACGTTCAATAAAACTAGGGCTCATATTCTGAACAATATTCCTTACTTCAGATAAAATTTGAAGAATCTGAGTTCCTGCTTTGGTAATTAGCTCTCTGTTTTCGCCTTCGCTAGTCATTCTAGCTCGTCCGATAAGCATATTAACCGAAGACAATGATACTCCAACCTCATCGTGTAATTGAGTGGAGATGCGTTTGCGCTCAAGTTCCTGAACCTCAGTAATACTTTTAATAAGCTCCTCGGATTGCTGCAATTTTATCTTTTCTATATCCAATCTATTTTTAATTCCACGCTGATGATATAATGCAACAAATACTACTACAGCCATCACTAGAATTGCCATAGCAAATATCCCCACAGAAATCATTACTAATATTTCGTTCTCAGCTTGCATTTCAAAAATCCGACTGCAAATATAACATAACAAATGAAATTTATAATGGAATGAAAAGACCAAAGTGCTATTTGAGCCTCATTCGACAGATTTAAAAAGTAATTACTAAAAATTACAATAAAAATGCTGCACGAAAAATACAGTAAGATTCCAGTGTTAAGATAAAATATCGGATATGAAAGAATTCTTTGGATTTTTTGTTCCCTCATAAGTTTATTAAAAAATAGAAGAGACAAAATTATAAAGATTAAGCCCGATGCTAGTCTGGGGTAACTATTATAGGCCTCGTTACTGCTTATAAAAACACCTATTCCAAAGATTATTGTTAAAAAACCTGTAATTGTTTTTGCAATTGTTTTTCTTTTAATTTCGAGAATTTCGATGTAAAAGAGTGAGACCAACAAAAACTCTCCCACAGCAAATAAATTGGAGACAATTATATTATGAATACCTAGTTGAGAAAGAATAACAGACAGAAACCATGCAATCACATCTAGAATGATGTAGGCTGAGAATAGTTTTGTTGAACTTTGCGACCACAATGGTTTCCGTCTGAATATTAAAGATATAAATGGGAGATAAACTCCCAGGCTCAAAAGAATCAATGGGTCTAGTAAAAATTCCATCATAGATATATCCCAAAAAACCATTATGTTTCCTGTTGAGCACAAAAATAGCATTTTCTTTTATTTATACTGATAAACCTGATTTTCCACAACGAGGAGGACAAGGTGCTGCAGAATCTCCAAATACTGGATTTGCCAGTGGAGTGCCGTTTTGCACACAAGCCTGAGTCATGACTTTAACTTCTTTCTTAATGCCAAAATCCAAGAGAGCGTAATCTTTTCCCTGATTATCGAAAATGTCAATAAAATTAGGCCTTGGGAAAATAAATGCTTTTACAAATAATTCATCATCTTCATTTTTTGCCCAATTAGCGAGCCAGCTTTGAGCATTGGCAAGAGTTACCACGGTGCCAGCATACAATTCGTAAATACAGTTAGCTTTTAGAATGTCATCCCACGAAGATTCCATATCTGGGGTGTCAATTTCGTTTAACTTATAAGCAGGAACAGCAATAACCTTTGGATGGTCTGTACTATCAATACCGAAATAAATTCGAATGTGACACGAATAATTAAATGTTAATGCCTGATAAATTGCCTTTGTTAATACGATAGGAGTTCTCTGAAATGGTTCAAAAATATTCCCGTTTTCTGCAACAAAATTTGCTCTCCATAATGTCCTTTCTACTAAAGGAACTTCATTTCTAATCATAGTCATAATACTTAGGTTTTAGGTTAGACTTTGTTGTCAGCAAGATACACTAAAAACTAGTAAATTTTTCAAAGAAATCCTTAGATAATAACAGCCAAAATGGAAAATCTATATAAATATTTTAAGGATTATGGTAAAAAAACGTTAGTCGTTGGCTAAAATCTGCGTTAAAAAAAAGGAAGATTACAAAAAAACTATTAATTTTACTAGTAAAATTTAAAATTTACCTATTAATTTTTACAGTAAATCACTATAAAAATTAATAGGTAAACTTGAAAAAAAATACTAGTTGTAACGCTAAAAAAATCAGATTCTTCCCAAAAATCTAATAATTAATCAATAGCAATAAAACTGCCGCTGCCACAGATGAGTTCTTTACAAGCTTATTTGTCTCCATATCGAGCGATTTTATCGGCTGGGTTTTTGTCGCTTTAATTTGTTCGCTAAGAAGTTTTGTCTTTAAATCATTGGAGATTTCAACCAAAGTGTACTGTTTTAATCCTGCAATCAAATAATAATAATATTCGATATCATAATTACCAGATGCAAACAAACTATCGTAATAACCATCGAAAATCAATTGATCAATACTTATTGCATAAGCTTCCGCGCTTTCCCAAGTCGCTAGGCCAGACCAGAGACAATAACCAATCACATCTACGGTTGCCACTGGACTATTAGTCTTAATGTCAACATCAAAATACAATTTCTTTTCTTTATTGAAAAAATATTTATTAAAGTCGGTCTTTATTCTGTCTATTTCCACTTGATATTCTTTTGCTTTAACGGTATCTCCCATCAGTTCAGCCATTTTTTTAAGACAATACTTCTCGGTAAAAAGCATAGCATTTAACTCAACAGACTCAACGCCATCAGCATTTTCGCACCATAAATTTTTATTCGCATCACGGTAATTGTACCAATACTTATGATACTCTTCGAGTAAAGGATATATCTGAGTTAAAAACTCTTTTTCGGGTGCTACTGCCCAAATATTGTAAGCGGTCCATGCGGCCATTGGCTTTTCATTTAAAGGAGAAGATAATGGTTGAGATTTATCGATAGATATAAATTTATTTAAGGAACCATCAGAATTCTTGGCTGCTAAAATTGAGGCCAATTGATGCATTGCTAGCGTTGGGTCGAAACCAATTAATGCAGATGCCAATAGCCACGATTTATCAGTGTCAATATAATGACTTTCGATTCCTGTACCGGGAACAAAGTTAAAATTTCGAAAACCAGGTAGGTAACTGCGCATGTCCAAATGAATTGTTTGTAAGCTTTTCATACACAGCTTTCGGTATTCAAGGTCTTCTGTTTTCATCAATTCTACCACAGAATTCCAGAACAATTCATTTCTCTTAACATGAGTTTCGGGCACATTAAGAGCATCTGAAGAAATTGCGACATCCTGTTGCTGATCTCCCTTAAAATACTGCGAGACAACTGCCACAATTCTGATACTATCACCAGGGGCGACTGTTTGCAACTGTTTAAATGAAAACTCATAATTTTGTGTCGAATAATTCAACTCCATTTCTCCATCTAGTCTAAAACGAACAAGCCAGAAGATATCGTCTTTTTTATCAACTTTAAACAACCAGCCATCTGTAAACTTTTCGGCCTCGCCCAAACCATCAAACATTTCTCCTGATAGAAGCATCGAAATACTTTGATTTTTATCAGATATATTGATTGCCGTTGCTTGGTAAAGGGCAGTTCTGGGTGATACAATATTCAAATTAAGCTCAATACGATAATCTGGAAAAGTAAAGATTTGCTGTAATTGACCAGCAAACTGAGAAACTTCAATTTCATCTGCCGATGCTAGTGGAATAGATCCTTTACCAGCTACGCCAAAATTAAATTGCAACAGCGACTGTGCCATCCATTTGTCAGTCTTAATGCAATAAGGACCACCAAATTTTCCTAGATTCTCGGTATCATATACTTCTGGGATTGTATATCCAAACCAAGCACCACGAGAAGTATAATATTCTGCTTTATCATCTGGAGTCTCTGGAAAATGAGTGCATTTTATCTGGTCGGCAAAACTTTTTATATCCTTCTGTGCAATTATATTTGCAGCTATCCCAAGTATTAATACTGTATAAAATATTTTTCTCATATCATTCAAATTTAGAACAAAAACTTCGATAAAGATAAGTATTTTTGAAGTGAAATAAAAATTGTGCCAAAACTCTTTATAGGTTTATTCGTTAAGCGTTTTGACTATCTAAAATAGTGTGGTTTTATGAAAAGAATTCTCGAAATTTGCTGTGACAC
>CAZOHR010000289.1:0-5000 GCA_964579045.1 uncultured Bacteroidales bacterium
GAAATCACCGATACTCTTAAATCATGGTCAAACATTAGATTAACCGATGGTAAAGAAGGTTGGGTAGAATCTGTAAATCTAAAACGCATCTGATTTACTGCATAGTTTTTGCAGAAAATCAAGCATTTTACTATTTTTCTCAAGTATATTTGTTATCTTGGTCTAGTTAAAATGTTTAGCAAATTTAGTTTTACAAAATTTATATCAAATAACCCAAATATGAAAAGCAAACTAATATATTTAATAATAATCATTAGCCTGAGTTCGTGCAGCCTACTTAACCGTAACCTTTGTAGAGAATATGTAAGCGACGACACAGCTTTTCGCAGTTATTCTGAAGCATTGAGCACAAATGCTCAATTTTCAGAAGAGAAAGCACTTTTGCTTGCAAAAACAGAAATTGCGGTATTGGTTGATGATTATATCCTAAACAAATATAGTCATAAGACCTTTCTCTCAGACCCAGATTTTGAAGGAAAAATAACTACAGCTAGAAAGACGATTCTAACAGATATAAACATTGTTTGCTCCAAGACTGTTACAAAGAAAGATATGTTTAAATCGTATGTGGCGATAGAAATTTTAAAGTCGGATATTGATAAAGAAGTTGAAAAAAGATTAAAAGAAGAAATTAGATAATATGGATACTACCTTATTGATCATAGGAATAGTTTTAATTCTTGCTGGAATTGTTGGGTGCATTCTTCCAGTTTTACCGGGGCCTCCATTAAGTTTTGTGGGACTGCTTTTACTACACTTCACCAGTTTAGTTGATATCTCAACATTTGTACTTGTAATTGCTGGAATTGCAGCAGCTATAGCTACAATTCTTGATTATATTGTGCCGGTATGGGGAACTAAGAAAGCTGGAGGTTCGAAATGGGGAGTTAGAGGAAGTGGCTTAGGTCTAATAGTTGGACTATTTTTTAGTCCAATCGGAATCTTTGTTGGACCTTTTGTTGGTGCTCTATTAGGAGAAATGTATCACCACTATAGACAGAAAGATGAAATTAGCGATTCTGAAAAGTTTAAGAAATCACTAAAAGCAGCTGTTGGATCTTTCTTTGGATTAATGTTTGGGGTGGTAATTAAGCTTATTGTTTCTTGTTTTATTGCTTTCTTATTTGTAAAAGAAGCGATTCAATCTTATTTCTAATTACTTAGGCCTCTGTTACAATTTTGTTATCGGTAATCAGTAAAATTTGTAGTCGGTGAGGATTGTAGTAAATTTGAGATTCTGCTATTTAAAAAAAAGAGTAGAATTCCAATATGCGATAGCGACTATACTACCAACTACCACTACCAACTACCAACTACCACTACCAACTACCACTACCAACTACCACTACCAACTACTACTACCAACTACCACTACCAACTACCACTACCAACTACCACTACCAACTACCACTATGGTTCCTGAGCGGCCACTAACTAGAGCCTGTGGGTGCCGAAGGACCAACTACAAAATAGAACTCTAATTTTTACATAATACCTAAATAACTATAATATTTTTAGGATTAAACAAGTTCAAAGAAACTAAAATGAACAGAGCCATAATTCCTCATAGATGAAAAGTGAGGAAAATCCGAGAAACTGTGCTTCGAGGAATGTTCAATAATCAATACAGATGCTTCAGTTAAAAGATTATTTCGCATTATTGAATTATAAATTTCTTCATAATTGACTAAATCGTAAGGTGGATCAGCAAAAATTATATCAAACTTTCTTTTGCAGGAATTCAAATATCTAAAAACATCTGTTTTAAACACTTTTGCATGCGAAGCATCCATTGCCAGAAATTGTCGCTCAATAAACTTAGCATGAGTAACATTGCTCTCAATTGCAGTTACCGATTTTGCACCTCTACTTATAAACTCATATGAAATACTACCCGTACCACTAAATAAATCAAGAACATCGACATTCTCAAAGTTATACATATTATTCAGGATATTGAATAATGCTTCCTTTCCAAAATCGGTTGTTGGTCTGGCCTTGAGATTTGCTGGCGGATTAAAAATCTTGCCTCTGTATTTTCCTCCTACTATTCGCATTACTAAAGATTTAAAAAATTATAAAAATAATGCGGTGCAATTTCCTGAAATTTGTAGAAATACTTAAAAGCTGGATTCTGAGATTCAAAATATACCAGTCCAACAAACTTCCGTAGATTTAAAACCGAGATATTATCTGTTTCAATAAAACCAGAAAAAGAAATTTCGGAGTTTTCACGTGACAATTTGAGTTGCTCAAAAACATTTATAATAAAATATAGCAAATCATTATTTGTACGATACTGAAAGGTGTTAAACAATTTAATTGATGTATTTTCCAATATTAGCATTTCGGCATATTCCTCATAAACCTGCACAAAAATCTTAGTACTTGCAGTCTTCTCACTAAGTTTATTAAGTGTATAATGCGATTCGATAAATGAAAATGATGATGGGAATATCTGAATATTTTTGAATAAAGAATTAAATTTGCTAATTAAATCCTTACGAACAGGAAACAAAATCACATTCGATGATTTCTGTAGATATGAATATTTAATCTCAGAATCGCTATCTGGCAGAAAATTAAGTTCCCAAATTCTCTTTTCAGTCCCTTTTTCAAATAAGACATCAGGAACTAGGGTCTGACGGGGATCAGCAATAATAAGATTTGTTTCAGCAAAATTAGATGCTAATAAATTTTCTGCTGTAAAAAAGTCAACAATTTCAGCTAAGAAGTTCTTTTTATCCAAAAAAGAAAACGAAATTAGTGACAAATACTTACTGTCTGGAATAGACATTATTGAATAAGAAAGTCCATCCTGACTTAACAGAATGGACAACTTAAGATTTGAAATATCGTAACTTTCTATGTCTTTATCTCTAACAATAACTTTCTTCATGAGAATGTTATTCCCAGTTACCAGCGTTATTGTTGGCTTCGATCAAGCTGCCAACTCTTATACAAGTATCCTTTTTAATAGCATTGAAATTTATAATAGATTGTTTGTCGAGACCATCGAGAATCTGCTTATTTAATGAATAGCACTGAAATACTTTTACTTCAACACCAGAGCCAGTCATTACTGAATTAGTATCCATTATAAATTCGGATCTAGTTCCACATGGAAGGAATCTAATTGAATCAATCGGATACTTAATGTGTTTAAACAATGAGTCAATAATCGGCACAAAGAAAGTATCTCTGGAAACTAGTCCTAATTTCAAGGCCTGAGCTTCTGTCAATGAATCTGGTACAAAACCGATAGCACGTACAACGCGAATATTCTCAGTTTTGATAAAGTTAATCAAAGTATCAAATTCTGGAGTATAAACGCCATATATTTCTTTGTACGCAATTTGTGCAGTTCTAATATCCTTTAATCTTTCGATTGTAACCTCGAAACGTCTTAGCCTTGTTTTTTCAAAATCAATCGGTTTATTAATCCCAACCACGACAAAGTACGCTAATGCTAAAATAGCAATCATGAGAACGACTTTTACAATAATCCCTACTGTTTTTTCCATTTTTAAATATAATTTAGTTTTGCCACAAAAATAATCTAATTTTTAAAAAAAAAGCTAATTTTACTTAAAATATTTTTAATGGCAGAAAATTTTTTCAGCAATCAAATACTTACAAATCTTGACCATAATCCAACATCAGGACAAACGCAAGCAGCTAACAATTTATTGTCTTTTCTACATAATCCTGAGAAATTTTGTATATTTCTGCTAAAAGGTTATGCGGGAACTGGCAAAACCACATTAATAAGTGCTCTGATAAACACACTTAGTGATTTTAAAATAAAAATATACTATTACCTTAAAAACTGTTTTAATGGCTCCAACGGGCAGAGCTGCTAAAGTTTTATCAAACTATTCGGGCAAGCCTGCCTACACTATTCACAAATGTATTTATAGAAAAAAATCTACAAAACAGCCAAATAGCGACTTTGGATTGAATTTTAACAAATTTAAAGACACTGTTTTTATTGTTGATGAAGCATCGATGATTGGGAATTCGGATTCGTCAGGTTCTATTTTCGGATCTGGACGATTATTAGAAGATTTGCTAAGTTTTGTTTTTAATGATAACAACTGCCGATTGATTTTAGTCGGAGACACTGCTCAACTACCGCCAGTAAACACACTATTAAGTCCGGCACTCGAAAAAAAACATCTGGAGTCGCTAAATATGAAAGTTTTTGAGTCGGAACTTTCCGAAGTGGTAAGACAAGCCACAGAATCTGGAATACTTCTTAATGCGACTAATCTTAGAAACAATCTTGATATTGAAAAGCTTTCACTTCCAAAACTTACAACAACTGGATTTACAGATGTTAAATGCGTTGGCGGCGCTGAACTTCTCGAAGAAATAGAAAACTGTTATAATCGCTTTGGTGAAGACGAAACCAAGATAATTTGCCGATCGAACAAAACCGCAGGTAAGTATAATCTGGGAATTCGCAACAGAATTATGTGGAAGGAGGAAGAAATTACAAACAACGATTTGCTGATGGTTGTAAAAAACAACTACTCTTGGCTTCCCGAAGATGCAGAAATTGATTTCATAGCAAATGGTGATATTGTAGAAGTTGTACGGGTAGGGAAAAAATATGAGCTTTTTGACCACAGATATGTTGACCTAAATATCAGATTTGTTGATTTTCCAGCATTAGAGATTGAAGTAAAAGCAATTCTTGATACTCTAAGCAGCGATTTACCAGCTATGGACGAGAATTACTATAAAGATCTTTATGCTCAGTTGCTGCTTGACTATGCAGACATTACCGACAGCAAAAAACGCCACGAAGCGATTCTTGCTGATCCATATTTTAATGCCTTACAGATAAAGTTTGCCTATGCTCTCACCTGCCACAAATCTCAGGGAGGCCAATGGAAAGCTGTTTTTGTGGATCATGGTTACATTAAACCCGCAGAAATGTCCGCCGAAGATAAATTTGCATTTACTCGCTGGCTCTACACCGCAGTGACCAGAGC
>CAZOHR010000290.1:0-4946 GCA_964579045.1 uncultured Bacteroidales bacterium
GCAAATAAAACCATTTGGATTACTGGGGCATCCTCGGGAATAGGTGAAGCTTGCGCTTACTTGTTTGCTGCTGAAAATGCAAATCTTATTCTTACAGCCCTCGAAGCAGATAAACTAGAAGAGGTAAAGCAAAAATGTCTCAGCATTGGTGGTAATTGTGAGATTTTACCTTATGATTTATCTGATGTTGACGGAATTGACGACCTGGTAACGAAAGCATTATCATTTTTCGGTAGAATTGATATTATGTACAATAACGCAGGCATAAGTCAGCGTGGTTTAGCGGGAGATACTTTATTTTCGGTGGATAGAAAAATAATGGAAGTAAATTTCTTTGCTCCTGTTAAAATTACAAAATTATTACTACCACAAATGATAGCAAATGGCGGAGGGACAATTGCCGTAACAACCAGTATATCTGGCAGATTCGGATTTCCACTTCGCTCAGCATATTCTTCGTCAAAGCACGCTCTTTACGGATTTTTCGAAACTCTGCATGCAGAATATTATGATAAAAATATCAGAGTAGTCATTGTTTGTCCAGGAAGAGTGCAGACCAACATATCCTTCTATGCTTTGGAAAAGGATGGCAAACAACATTCAAAATTAGATGCTGGTCAGGCTGGAGGAATAACAACCGAAGCTGCAGCAAAAAAAATAGTTAAAGCAATAAAAAAACAAAAACCCGAAGTTCTGGTTGGTAAAAAAGAATTGCTAATGGTTTACATTAAACGGTTTTTCCCTAATTTGTCAAGAAGACTTGTTAGAAAAATCAAGCCAGAATAAAAATATGGACTTTCGTGTTTTAGTGTTTTAGTGGCGAAGAAAAAATTTACCACGAAGGCACAAAGACACAAAAACCCACAAAAAAGAAGAAATAAATTTAGTGGACTTTCGTGTTTTAGTGTTTTAGTGGCGAAGAAAAAATTTACCACGAAGGCACAAAGACACAAAAACCCACAAAAAAGAAGAAATAAATTTAGTGGACTTTCGTGTTTTTAGTGTTTTAGTGGCAAAAAATAGCCACGAAGCGGTGCGCTGAGCAATTGTCGAAGCGGCACAAAATCACAAAATCCCACAAAAAAAGAAATATAAATTAGTGGTCTTTAGTGTTTTAGTTCGCCGCGGCGAAGAGTAGTAAAAAACAATATTTATGGAAAATTACATAATAAGCGGAGTACAGCAAATAGGAATTGGAGTAGAGAATTTTGAGAAAGCATGGAAATATTATATCGAAGTATTTAATATGGATTGCCGAATTCTTGAAGATGATACTGTTGCCGAATTAATGCTTCCATATACAGGAAACAGCCCTCAAAAACGCCATGCCTGTATTGCAATCAATATGCAAGGTGGTGGTGGATTCGAAATTTGGCAATACTCAAACCGAATACCCAAAACTATTGATTTTGATATTAATATGGGTGATTTCGGAGTTCTAGTTGCAAAGATAAAGAGCCGTAATGTCAACCTAAGTTTTGAAGAATTTAAGAAAAATCCTAAAATCCAAATCCTAGGAGGTCTAAACAAGTCTATTGATGGTAGTTATACCTTCTTTATGAAAGATCCTTTTGGAAATATCTTTCAAATTGTACATGATGATTATATTCTTAGAGATGAAGGGAGAACATCTGGCGGACCAGTTGGTGCAATGATTGGAGTATCTGACATAGACAAATCGTTGGTAGTGTACCGCGACATTTTAGGATACGACAAAGTTATTGCTGATCAAACTGGCAATTTCGAAGATATTTCAGCCCTCAATTCTGGCACGCAGAAATTCCGCAGATTATTGCTAACTCATTCACAACCGCGCAAAGGTAGTTTTAGCAAACTATTTGGTCCATCGTATATCGAACTTATTCAGGCATTGGAAAGAACACCTCGTAAAATTTACGAAGGTAGGTTTTGGGGAGACCCAGGATTTATTCAAATTTGCTTTGATATCAAAAATATGGACGCACTTCGCAAAAAGTGTGAAAGTCTCGGTTTCCCTTTTACTGTGGATAGTTCAGTGAAGCACAACGAAGTTAATTCATTCGACATGGGCGAAGCTGCAGGTCACTTTACTTATATCGAAGACCCCGACGGCAATCTAATCGAATTTGTAGAAACACATAAAATTCCACTGATAAAAAAACTCGGAATAAATCTTAACCTCCGTAAACGTGACCCAGAAAAATCGCTGCCAATGTGGATGTTGAAAGCACTGCGGTTTGGTAGGGTAAAAGCGGAGAATCTTTGAAGAAATGCCTAAAGTACTTGGAGTGCCTAGAGTACTTAGAGTACTTAATAGGTATTTATTAAACTTGAAAAAACCAATATATTCAACAACAACACCCTAAATACTTTTGGCACTCTAGACAAGCCTCCCCCTGAGCGACTTGTGATGAGCGTAGCGATGCACTGAGGCAGCTCGAAGTGTCGAAGTAAGTCGAAGGGTAGGCACTTTAGGCACTTTTTTTCACACATCACTCAATTTTAAAACAGACAATTGCATAATGAAATCTAAGCAATTTCTGTTTTTTATGGGTGCGGAGTGTGGAGTATAAGCCAAGCTAAGCAGAAGACATAGAGGCTCTATTCCCATCATTTGGTCCCTTAGCGGCGATGTGCTGAGTATTCTAAGTCGAAGGGCCGAAGCCACCATTTACAACACCCATTTCCAATAAGGAACAACCTTGATTTTACCCTCTGCAATTTCTATTTCTTCTTGTTCATCATAAGTTATAATAAGAGAATCTTTAACATTCAGTTCGCGCATCGAATATTTAAGCGATTTTAGCTCTCGTTCTCTTGTTTCGTAATCCTTAACCGACATACAAACCTGAATTAGCAACTGCTGATCTGGAACATAGAAATCTGTTTCAATTATTCGTTTATAAAAGAAAATATCTGACTGAAATCGTCTGCGCAATTCAATATAAACGAGATTCTCTAACAGTTTCGATTTTTGGTCAATCAAGAACAAATTTAAAATTCCTGTATCCGCAAAATAAAACTTCTTTTTCGATTCTTTTTCGGCAAACTTTGAAGTGAAATTTGAGATACTAAAAATCAGAAAAGACTCTTCGAGATAGCTAAAATATTCAATTAAAGTTCCTGTTCCTACTTTGGCATTCGACGAATTCAAAATGTTTTTTATTCGGTTAAAAGATGTTTCGTTATTTACAGATTCGGCCATTTTTTTAATCAACAACCTGAGTGCAAATTCATTCTTAAGTTTATATCGAGCAATAATATCCCCGAAAAAAACCTTCTGAAAAATATTGCTCAGATAATTCCTTTTATCGTTGTATTTTATACACTCAGGCAATCCACCATAATGCATATACTCATCCATTAATCTAACAACTTCTGATTTTTGCTTGCCGTACTCAAAATTATCGGCTAGCTTAACACCGTTGAAGGATAAAAATTCTGCAAACGACAGAGCCTGAATTTCTTTTACAATAAATCGTCCACCAAGAGTTGTTGCAATTTCGCGGGAAAGCATACTTGCATTACTACCTGTTATCGAAATCTCGTAACCGAAATCAGCCAAACGCCTACAAAACTTCTCCCAACCAAAAATATTCTGAATTTCATCAAAATAAATTGACGGCTTCTTTTTAAATAACTGACTATAAGCCTCAAGTAAGAGATCAAAGTCGGAAACTTCAAATTCCATCAACCTCTCGTCCTCAAAATTTATATATAGAAAATCTTCTCTAGCTCTCTCTTTGATTAAATTATAAATCAAGAATGTTTTGCCAGCACGACGCATCCCTACAAATACATAATTTGCATTTTTCTCAAATTCAAAACTTCTTTCCTTAAAAGACAGAGACTGAACATAGTCGCGACTTTCAATTATAATCTTTTTAAGACTTTCGATGTTTACCATACACTTTTCACTTTCACATTTTTACAAATATAGTCTATTTATTCCAATTACACAATATTTTTCCTAATTATTTTCATCTTTTACAGAACATTTTAAACCTTTTTTGTTCTGCTTGCAGAATATTATGCATATTAAAAAATCTCTCAACCAAAACTCTGAACAAATCAGATAGACTTTTAAGAAGTGCCTAGAGTACTTGGAGTGCCTAGAGTACTTGGAGTACTTAATAGGTATTTACTAAACTTAAAGAAAACCAAAATATTCAACAACAACCTCATAAATACTCTAGGCACTCTAGGCACTCCAAGTACTTTAGGCACTTTTTTTTCATCTATCCCATAATTTTTACTAATTTTGCCTTAATCAACATTAAAATTGTGAGCAAGAGGATAATTGTAACAGGAGGTGCAGGTTTTATCGGGAGTAATTTATGTGATTATCTTCTTAAGAACAATCATGAAGTTATTTGCATAGATAGTTTTGATGATTATTACGAACCTGAAATTAAGCGAAATAACATTGGTAAAGCTCTTAAGAACAGCAATTTCACATTAATAGAATCAGACATTAAAGACATTGACTTTATTACAAGTAAGATTTCGGGATGCTTTGATGCGATTATACATCTAGCTGCAAAAGCTGGGGTGCGATACTCGTTGAAGCATCCGGTTGGTTATGAAGAGAGCAATGTTATTGGGACAAAAAACATTTTGGAATTAGCAGTAAATAAAGGTATTAAACAATTCGTTTTTGCCTCATCGTCAAGCATTTACGGCAACGCTCCTGCCCCATTTAATGAAGAATACAAGGATCTGCAACCAATCAGTCCTTATGCTCAAACCAAACTATTTTCCGAAAAGACTGGAAAAGAATTCTCCGAAAAATATGATCTAAACTTTATATCGCTGCGCTTCTTCTCTGTTTATGGACCTAGATTGCGACCAGATTTAGTGATGAATAAAATAGCAGGCAGCATTTACGAAAACGAAAAGTTAAGAATTTTTGGAGATGGAAGCACATCGAGAGATTACACATATGTTGACGATATCATCTCAGGGAT
>CAZOHR010000291.1:0-3489 GCA_964579045.1 uncultured Bacteroidales bacterium
CAGCAAAACACTATTTTGCCATTTGCGTTGACGATGAGGCTGTTGGCGGAAGAGGAATTAGTATTCAGTATGATGTACATCGAAAAAACGCCGAATTAGGTTATTGGCTTGCAGAACCATTCTGGGGAAAAGGACTGGCTACAAAGTCAGTTTTAGAGATTGTAGAATATACTTTTAAAAATTGTGATGTTATTAGAATATTTGCTCGCCCATTTAGCAAAAATTCAGCATCGCATATGGTTTTAACCAAAGCTGGTTTTAAGCAGGAAGCAATACTCGAAAAGGCAATTGTGAAAAATGGGGAAATTCTTGATGAATATGTTTTTTCAATAATCAAAACTGTTTAGCATTCTACAAGTATTATTCACTCATTTAACTTTGCAGATAGTAGTACTACTTTACTTGTTTACGTATTATTACTCTGTCATTTAGGTATTTAAGCTAAGTTTTTTGTTTTGGCATTTTGTTTTTTTTGTACGCGTTAAATTTGATGATGATGATAGAGTTAAAACGAGTACTTGAAACAATTCAAAAAGATGATTTAGTTCTTACGTTTAAGAATCTGGTATCGGAATTTCCAGGTAAAATAATCTTTACTACTAGTTTTGGGGTTGAAGATCAGGTGATTACAGATTTGATTTTTAAAAATGACATAGATATTAAAATCGTTACTCTTGATACTGGTCGTCTTTTTGAACAAACATACAAGGTCTTTTATTCCACAATAGAGAAATACGGAAAATTGATTGAAGTTTATAGTCCAGAAACCGAGGCTGTGCAGAAACTTGTCAGCTTAAAAGGTCCATTCAGCTTTTATGAATCCATCGAAAACCGTAAAGAATGTTGTAATATCCGAAAAGTGGAGCCTTTGCACAGAGCACTTAATGGTTATCAAATTTGGGTTACCGGTATTCGTGCAGAGCAATCTCAAAATCGCACAGGAATGCAAATGGTAGAAGAGGATAAAACAACAGGAATGCTGAAGATACATCCATTGTTTGATTGGTCATTGGTAAATGTAATGGATTATTTACATAAGAATAATGTTCCTTATAATGCTATGCATAATGAAGGATTTGTAAGTATTGGTTGTGCCCCATGTACAAGAGCCGTTAAGGCTGGTGAAGATTTTCGCGCTGGAAGATGGTGGTGGGAAAATAACACCGGTAAAGAATGTGGTCTGCATAGCAAATAATAATTGTAAGACGAGTTTATCATGAATACAGTTCTCATACCTTTTATCATTGCAATGCTTTTGGGCGTTGTTATGGGTGGGAGCGGTACAGGCCCTTCGTTTTCTGCTGCTTATGGAGCAAATATTATTAAACTTAAATGGATTCCAATATTATTTGGGATAATGGTTTTTCTGGGAGCAATTATTGCCGGCGGTAAAACAGCAGATACAATTGGAAAGGAGCTATTAGATCCATCTTACATGAACACGGTTACAATCTCAATAATACTTTTTTCTATTTTCATTGCCATCTTAGTTGCTGATATAGTCGGTATACCACAATCTACAAGTCAAGCCACTGTATTTTCAGTGGTAGCGGCTGCTCTTTATTTTGGAAAATTCGATTCAACCAAATTAGTGTTTGAAATAATTCCTACATGGTTTATTACTCCGCTAGTCTCATTTGTATTATGCTTTCTTGCAGGAAAATATATTTATAAACCGCTTCGTAAAACAGGAATTACGATGTCCAAGAAAGTCAACGACAATTATGTGATGAAAGGCATTATTCTTATTATGTCATTATATGTTGCTTTCTCTATTGGTGCGAATAATGTTGCAAATGCTGCGGGACCTATTGCCACAATGACTATGAATAAACTTAGCATTAATCAGAACTCAGCATTTATTATGTTGATTTCAATCTTAATTATTGCTCCTGGTTTTGGAATCGGAAGTTCATTATTTGGTAAGAAAATCCTAAATAATACTGGTAAAGAAATCTTTTTGTTTGGAAGATTTGAAGCTATAATAATAGCTTTTGTTTCAGGCAGTTTATTGCTGGCAACTTCTGTACTAAAAGGGATTCCTACTTCTTTGGTTCAGTTAAATGTTGCTGCAATTATTGGAATTGGCGTAGCAAAACTGGGATTTAAAAATATTTTTAGGAAAACTCAGGTAAATAAATTCTTTATAATGTGGGTTATTTCTCCAATGATAGCTTTTTTACTGACAATATTTCTGCTATTTTTGGCTGATAAACTGGGTTATATTTCTTTTTAAACGAGAATAAGTTAGTATGACAGAATTAAAAATTGACACACGACATTTAAAACAACTCGAAAACGAAGCAATTTTCGTTATGCGCGAAATTGCTGCACAGTTTGAGCGTCCCGCTTTACTTTTTTCGGGTGGTAAAGATTCGATTGTTTTGGTTTACTTGGCTCGAAAAGCTTTTTGGCCAGGAAAGATTCCTTTCCCATTGTTGCATATTGATACTGGACATAATTTTCAGGAAACGCTTGACTATCGTGACGATTTAGCAAAACAAATGGGCTGCGAGCTTATCGTTGCTAAAGTTCAAGATTCAATTGACAAAGGTCGTTGCGTCGAGGAAAAAGGAGTTAACGCAAGTCGTAACAAATTGCAAACTATTACTTTGCTGGATGCGATAGAAGAATTAAAACTCGATTGTGCAATTGGTGGTGGCCGCCGCGACGAGGAAAAAGCCAGAGCAAAGGAAAGGTTCTTCTCGCATCGTGATGAATTTGGTCAGTGGGATCCTAAAAATCAAAGACCAGAGTTGTGGAATATCTTTAATGGTCGTAAAAATATGGGAGAACACTTTAGAGTTTTTCCAATTAGCAATTGGACAGAACTCGACGTGTGGCAATATATCATGCAGGAAGAAATTGAAATGCCAAGCTTGTATTACACTCATCGGCGCAAGGTGTTTAACCGAGACGGTAATTGGCTTGCTTGGGCTCCTTTTATGATGCTTAAAGATACCGAAGAGGTTGTAGAACTAGATGTGCGTTGTCGTACTATTGGAGATATTACCTGCACAGGAGTAACTTTGTCAACTGCCGACAATTTGGTGGACATTGTTACCGAAATTGCTGCATCTCGCATTACCGAACGTGGCGGTCGCGCCGATGATAAACGCAGCGAAGCCGCAATGGAAGATAGGAAGAAGGAGGGTTACTTTTAAGAAGTGCACTTGAGTACTTGGAGTACTTAGAGTGCCTAAAGTACTTAAGAGGAATTAAATATAACAAAAAAAACGATTGAAAATAAAATAGAAAAGAATAACCAGAATGCGCTGCCGCACGATTGCATCGTGTGGTTTGGAAAATTTTCACCACGCGATGCAATCGCGCGGCAGCGCACTCAAGGCACTAAAAAAAGTAAAGTTGTAAAACAAAATATAATAAATTAGTCAGCACCAAGTACTCTAGTAAGAAGTGCCTAAAGTACTTATGAGGAATTTAAAAATAAATTAAAATAAAATAAGAAACATAACAAAACCACAAGTA
>CAZOHR010000291.1:3589-4900 GCA_964579045.1 uncultured Bacteroidales bacterium
GAGGAATTTAAAAATAAATTAAAATAAAATAAGAAACATAACAAAACCACAAGTACTCTAGGCACTCTAGGCACTTTAGGCACTCAAGGCACTTAAAATTATGGAAAATACAAAACCCGAAATAGGATTACTCCGATTCACAACAGCAGGAAGCGTTGATGATGGAAAAAGCACATTAATTGGTCGTTTACTTTACGACAGTAAATCAATTTTTGAAGATCAGCTTGATAGCATTACCGAAACCTCGAAGCGTCGAGGAAATGAAGAAGTTGACCTCTCTCTCTTAACGGATGGTTTACGTGCTGAACGTGAGCAGGGAATAACAATTGACGTTGCATACCGTTATTTCTCAACACCGAACAGAAAATTCATTATTGCCGATACTCCAGGACATATTCAGTACACACGAAATATGGTTACAGGTGCCTCAACAGCTGACGTTGCCGTAATTCTTGTCGATGCTCGTAATGGCGTTATTGAACAAACAATTCGTCATACTTTTATCGCATCTCTGCTTAATCTCAAGCATATTATTTTCTGTGTCAATAAAATGGATCTTGTTGGATTTAGTAAGGATATATTCGAGGAAATTAAAATTGCAATTGAAAATTTGTCGGTTCAGGTAGGAGCGAAGAGAACACATATTATTCCTATAAGTGCAAAATTTGGCGATAATGTAGTTGACAAATCAGAAAATCTGAATTGGTTTACAGGTGAAACTCTTTTGCATTTGCTGGAGACCATAAGAATTGCAGATGATTATTCAGATAAATGTGTGCGCTTTCCTGTACAGTATGTAATTCGTCCTCACGATGATAAATACCATGATTATCGTGGTTATGCTGGTCGAATTTCGGGCGGAAGGTTGTATGTCGGCGATTTGGTAACTGTTCTGCCGTCGATGCTTGTATCAAGAATTAAAACTATTGATGTTTTCGGTAAAAGTTTGCCCGAGGCAAAATCTGGAGATTCTGTAACAATAACTCTCGAAGACAATATTGATATTTCTCGCGGCAATATGATTGTTCCGTCAGACAATATCCCAGAAGTGACAAAAGATTTGAATGTTATGATTTGCTGGTTTAACGAGAAGCCATTGATGATTCGTGGCAAGTATATTTTACGCCATTCGTCAAGCGAGGTTAAATGTATGGTAATGTCGGTTAATCATAAAGTAAACATAAATTCACTCGAAGAGGTGTCAGCAGATAATATTGTTAAGATGAATGATATTGCAAACATCACAATTAAAACAACAGCCCCAATTTTTATTGACGACTACAAAAAAAATCAGGTTTCGGGCAGTCTTAT
>CAZOHR010000292.1:0-4895 GCA_964579045.1 uncultured Bacteroidales bacterium
TTGTGTAGGTAATAACATGGTCTCCAGCTCCTGCAACATTAGGGTTAAAGGTTCCGAGGATTGCATCAGTGATTCCAGCTCCTGACCAAGTTCCTCCAGGAGTTACAGCAGTTAAGTTTACTGCGGCTTGATCTGAGCAAAATGGACCAGCACCAATAATTGATGCGTCTGGATTTGCATCAACAGTGATTGTTTCTGTATCTGTGCTAATACATCCTGCATTATTAATAGTATATGTAATTACATGTAATCCTGGCCCTGCGATTAATGGGTCAAATGTTCCAATTACTGCATCGGTTATGCCAATGCCAGACCAGACGCCACCTGGATTTGCAGCTGTAAGATTGAAAGCAGCTGTGGTCTCACATACTGGAGCAACGGGGTTTATTGTGGCATCAACTTCTATATCAACATGAATTGTAATAGATGATGAATTTGAGCATGTTCCGACAGTACTGTTATAAGTAATAAGATGATCTCCCACTCCTGCAATATTAGGGTCAAATGTACCATTCACTGCATCTGTAATTCCTACACCCGACCAAGTTCCTCCTGGAGTAACAGCGCTAAGGTTTAGAGCTGGGTCTAAAAGGCAATATGGTCCAGCAGGATTTATAGTTGCATCTGGAATCATATCAATAGTAATATCTATTGTTGCGGTATCCTCACATGCTCCGGCAAAAACAGAATATGTTATAGTATGTACACCTGGTCCAGCAACTATAGGACTGAAATCGCCTGTAGTAGTATTTGTAATACCAGTACCTGACCATGTTCCTCCCGGGTCAACAGAAACAAGAGTCAGACCTGCTTCATCTTCACAAAATGGCCCAGCAGGTGTGATTGTTGCATCAACAAGAGAATCAACATCAAAACGTCTTACACACACTGAAGTACAATCTGGATTTGTCATCGTGTAAGTAATCATATGAGATCCTGTTCCTGCAACTGAGGGGTCAAATGTTCCATTTATAGGGTCTGTTATTCCAGTTCCCGACCATGTTCCACCAAGATTTAAAGGAATAATGTCAAATGGTGGATCTGTTTCGCAAATATTGGGGACTACGTTAAAAAGTGCGACTGGGCTTAAATTAACAAGTAACCACAATGTATCAGTATCGGTACAATTTGCGTTCGAAACGGTATATACTATTGGGTGAACTCCAGCGCCAGCCAAAATTGGTCTAAAGACTCCCGCGACAGGATTAGTAATTCCAGTTCCCGACCAAGTTCCACCGGCTGGTGTTGCAGTTAAAACAACCATATTGACATTGTCGCAAAACGGACCTGCAGGATTAATCTGCGCATTAATATCAGTATATACAATTACAGATCTTGTTGTTGTCGAAACACAAGTACCATTGGTCAATGTATAGGTTATTAGGTGTGTTCCAACTCCAGCAACAGTTGGATTAAATGTTCCTAAAATAGGATCGGTAATCCCTACACCAGAAAACACTCCGCCTGGTGATAATGGAGTTATATTTATTGCTGCGTCCCACAAACAAAAAGGGCCTATACTATTCCAGTTAGAATTTGGAGCTGCAAATACTTCTATAGATTCAGTGTCTGTATCGCTACAAGCACCATTGGTTACAGTGTAAGTAATTAAATTAAACCCTGGAACTGCAGTGGCAGGGTTAAAATTTCCAGTTGCTGGATTTGTAATTCCTGTCCCAGACCAAATACCGCCTAAATCTACAGCAACTAGATTAACTGAAGCATCCGTTGAACAAAATGGTCCTACTGGGGTGATAGTAGCAACGACCAACGAGTCAACATTTATACGTCTAATAACAAGCGAAGAACAATTTACATCAGTTACTAAATAGCTAATCATAAACGAACCAACTCCAGAAACACTAGGGTCGAAGGTTCCATTAACAACATCTGTAATTCCTGTTCCTGACCATAGCCCCCCAGCTGTATTAGGAATAATATTAAATGGAGGGTCTGTTTCACAAATATTACCAAGTGGAGGAAAATCCGCATCAGGACTTAAATAAACTAAAATGTCCTCTGTGTCAACATCTGAACAAGCACCATTAACTACATCATATTGCACTGTATGTGTTCCAGCAGTTGCAATTTCTGGGTCAAAAGCTCCAGTTGCTGGGTCAACAATACCTGTTCCAGACCATACCCCGCCTGGACTTACGCCTGCTAAGTAAACAATATTTTGATTATCGCAGAATGGCCCAACTGGAGTAATTGTAGCATTAACCGCTGCGTCAACATGTATTGTCATTGTTTCGTTTCCAGCTATTGAAACGTAGGTAATGGTATGATTGCCTGCACCCGCAATAGATGGATCAAAAGTTCCAGCAACAGGATCGGTGATTCCATTGCCAGACCATGTTCCACCTGGGGTTGAAGCCATAAGATTTACTGGAGCATCTGTGATACAAAAAGGACCAGCTGGTGTTAATAGCTGACCTCTTTGAGAGTCCTCTTTTGAGATTATTCCAGATTTAAATTCTTCATTTGTAGAAAAAGATGAACCACGGCCAATCAAAACAGATGATACCAATAAAAAGAAAAACCAAGATGCTGACTTCACCATCATTTTCGTAAAGAATTTATTTTCAATGTTCTAAGCATTGCTTATATTTGACGTTAAAGCTACTAAAAAGTTGTTCATATTTCAGTCTAATAAACATAAATTATATGTATCATGTTATTTTAAATGTTGCTAGTGTCTAACTCAGGTTTTAACTGTACAAAGCTTCAAAAACTGCAAATTTCTTACCTTATGAGATTAATAATTCCAGTTTCTTTTATAGGCTCACCTTGCGAATCAACACCAGTTAATACATAAACATAAGCTCCTTCTGGGCAATCTTGACCAGAATTTTGAAAAGTTCCATCCCAACCAGCTTTATTATTAGCTGAGATGTATATAGATTGGTTTAGACGATTAAATATTTGAAGGTTGAAATCTTCAATATTATTTCCTCTAATGTAAAATACGTCATTCCTACCATCATCGTTTGGTGTAAACGAATTCGGTATATAGAATTCAGGATATTTAACATAAATTGTTAAAGAGTCAATGTTTGTACAACCAAATACATCTGTTCCAACAACAGTATAGGTTATTGTATCGTCTGGATAAACCAGAGCTTGAGATAAGTATTGATTATTAATAAACTCTCCTGGAGTCCAGTAATAGTTTATCCCACCAGTAGCTGTGATATTAGTTTGATCACCATTAGATATTGTTTGATCCTCACCAGCATCAATAACAGGGAGAGTATGAACTCTGATTGTTACTTCATCGCTTACAGTATCACATCCGGCATAAGTTACATTAACGGTATAAGTTATTGTTTCAGTAACAAAAGCAGTTGGATTAGCCAATGTGTCATAATTTAAACCTAATGATGGCTCCCACAGATACTCCTGACCCTGAATTTGACCAGTACCAATTTGCACACTTTCATTTTGGCAAGAGGTAATATCTGGACCTGCATTTGCTATTGTTGGAGGAAGCATAGTGACTTTAACAGAATCTAAACTTGTACAGCCATTATTTGTGTCAGTAACTGTTAAATAATAATATGTAATTTCTGCTAAAGGTGATGCGATCGGTTCAGCAATTGTATCATTATCAACAAAGTATGCAGGAACCCACAGATAGGTATTTCCAATTATCTCTGGTGATCCAATTGTAACAGATCTATTTGCACATATTGTTGTATCGTGACCAGCATCAGCAATTGGAGCACTTAGTATGTCAATAGTTTGGTAAACAGAAATACCACACTGATTGTTAGAAACTGTCAAGCATATATCTTGAGTTCCACCATTCCAAAATGTAATTCCAGAAGGATTTTCGGATGTAGATGAAGTTGGAATGCCATATCTACCAAAGTTCCAAGTAAAAGTATAATCGCTACCTGTACTACCTTCGTTTGTAAAGCTTACTGGCTCATTAGGACAGAAAGGCGCATTTGATGAAAATGAAACAATCGGTGCTTCAAATATATTCACTACAGTACTAATAGAATCCGTGCATCCAGTCGCAGTATTTGTAACTATCAAATCTATCGGATGAGTTCCTGTTGTGGAATAAAGGACTAGTGGATTTAAATCTGTCGAACTTGCTATTGAAGCACTTCCGCCAAATGTCCATTCATAAGTTGCCGCACCGTCAACTACGCTCAGATTATGCATTTGAACAGGCTGACCTGTGCATTGAGGAGCATTAGTGGTAAAATCAACAATTGGACTAGGATGGATTTCAATCGTCTGACTAAGGATACGTGTGCAATAATTATTTGATATTGTTAAGCTAACAATTTTTGAACCTGAAGAAGAATATGTAATACCCATAGGATTCTCGGTAGTGGAAACTGAAGGAGTTGATCCTTGACCAAAGTCCCAACTGTAAGAATACTGTGACCCAGAACTGCCAGTGTTGGTAAAGTTTACATTTCCACCTATACATACCGGTGCATCAGATGTAAAACTAACGTCAGGTCTTGGATAAACTAAAATAGTTTCTTCGGTATAATTATCGCAGGAAGTTGATGCATCTGTAACATATAACTGCACTGTGAATAATCCGTCAGTAGCATATTGAACAACTGGGGCTTGATCTGTTGACGTACTAGGCGTAGCATCTGGTCCAAAGGTCCACGAGTAGCTTAATCCAGGATTAAAACCTGAAATATTAAAAGATATGTCATTGTCTGCACATACAGGACTAGTAGAAGAGAAATCTAAAACTGGTGCTGGTGAATTCTTAACATGTAAATTGTCGGTAAAAGTAGCGATACAATTTACATTGCTAACGGTTAATGTAACAACTCTATCTCCATTACTAGAATAACTAATGCCTGTCGGATTTTCAGCTAATGATGAAGCAGGAGTTGCTCCATTTCCAAAATCCC
>CAZOHR010000293.1:0-4889 GCA_964579045.1 uncultured Bacteroidales bacterium
CCTATTGGGTGGACTATCTCGACGGAAAATTAAGCGAATCCGACGAAGAAAGACTTTTTGATTTCCTCGAATCAAATCCTGAGATTTCTGCAAATCTTATTGACACTGACGACTTTATGTTGCCAGCACCAGATGTTAAATATCCTGCAAAATCCTCTCTTAAAGCCGAATTCCAAATTGAAAATCTACTTATCGCAAAAATTGAAAACGAAATAAGTAGCGAAGACGATAAGTTTATCTCTGAGAAGATTAAAACAGATAAAAAAATTGCCACAGCTTATTCAGCATATCAAAAAACCATCATTGTACCAGATACTTCAATTGTTTTTGAAGGTAAGAAATATCTGAAGAAAAGCACAACCATTCCACTTTATAGATATGCTTATGCTGCTGCCGCCGCTGTTGCAGTAGTGTTTGTGTCGGGATATTTATTAACTCGTAGTTCTATCGAAATAGATACTGGTGTAAAGCCACAGTTTTCGTTCATCGAATTGCCAGAACATCTTAAAGACAGCTCTAATCTGCAAAAAATAGAGAATATTTTGCAAATTGACTTTGACCAACACGATAACTTTGCTTACACACAAAAGGACAATTCAGAAAAAAACACTCCAGAAACACAATTTATTAAAGATGTCCCTACAAGAATGCCATTAGCCTCTTTGTCGGCTGGTGAAATTAAGGCTAACAGCGAATATATATTTATGGAGTATCGCAACGATATCCCAAAAGAGAATATAGGATTTGAATATGATATGCAAATCACAAAAACACCTAAAGAAAACCGGTTTCAATCAACAATAAGTAAATTAGTACAGTTTGGTAAAGAGGTAGATATTAAAGGCTCATACGATAAACTGAAAGAAGCGAAAGAAGATTTATTATTTACAAGTAACGAATAAAACAATTAAAATTTAATAAAATGAAAACAATCAATTTTTTAGCAGCAGCAATTGGAGTTTTGCTAATCTCCACAACAGGTTTTGCAGGTAATATTTTATCTCAAGGCGATGATACAATTCGGATCAAAACACAGGATAATTCGGAAATGATTATTATTGTTAACTCATATGGTGATATTGAAAATCTTGATGCCGAGATGGAAGCAGTAATGAATAGTCTCGAAGATGTTTTTATCCAGATTGAAGGAGAAATGGACGGTATGGATTCTGTTATAAATGTTACAGTAAAGAACATTGATGATGAGATTATCGTTGATATTCAGGGAATTGAAGAAGATGAGGAAAAGAATCTAAATCTTAATTTCAACATTAACGATGAACCAAAAGCAGCAAAGAAACTACATGCGTATTTTTCTTATGATTTAGGCATGAACAATTATCTTGAAAATGGGAAGTTTCCTAACGATGTAAATGCACAGTATTCGGTAAAACCTTGGGGTTCTTGGTATTTTGGAATTGGCGGTGGACTACGTTGGTATGTTGCAAAACCTTTCTCTGTTGATCTTGGTGCAGATTTCTCATGGTACAATTATAAGTATCAGGATAGATCTACCAGAGTTACAAAAACCGACGACGATATTATTTTCTCTGCCGATGCAGCAGGCGCGGAGTATATTAAAAGCAAAACAGCAGTTCCATATTTGAATATTAGTGTTACTCCAATGATTCATTTTGGCAAAGAAAATAGCGGTGTAAACCACAAAGATTTTCGCATTGGAGCAGGCGTTTATGCGGGCTATCGTTTAGGCGGATCTGTAAAGTATGTTTACAATCTAAATGATATTCACATGAAATATCGCACTCAAGGAGATTACTTCCTTAATACTTACAGATATGGTGTGAAAGCTGTTTTTGGATATCAGGATATTAACTTTTTTGCGACTTATGATTTAAGCACATTATATGCAGAAGGCAAAGGCCCCGAACTTAACCCAATTTGTTTTGGCCTAAACTGGACTTTCTAGAGTTTTACGAAATGCATGTAGCGAAAGCCGGTCTTTTTTAAGATCGGCTTTTTTTTGTAACTCAACTAGCTAAATGGTTGAAAAAATCCTATATTTGCTTTTACAAAAAACTTCGCATTTATGAAAACTACCATTATCACATTATTCTTTGTTTCTATATTTTCAATTTCACTATTTGCTGAACCTGGTGATACGGTATTTGTTAAAACCTTTACTTTCGACAGTATTAATACCCGACGTGGCACATTTCCTTTTCCACCAGAGCAATCGTGGGAGAAAATTATGATGTATTACACCATAAAATGCGATGCTGCCACAACTTGGGATTCATACGCCTGTGGGGAATGGGATTATACCACTTATACAAATGTTTATGAGCACACAGGTTTGCTCGACTCAACACAATATAGTCACAAAAAATATACACATAACAATTACGACTTTACCGAATTTAAGGGTACTGCACTTCCTAAATATCACAAGTCGCAAAAGAGCTTTACAAAAACAAATTATAATTTTTCTGATTTAACTACATATAGCACCGGAGTACCTGGCCCAAATACTGTTTTAGGATTTCAACCCGAAAATGCAGATGCGAAAATGTGTGTGCTATATAATTCTGCAACTATGGCAGCATCAGGATTTCCCGCTGGACCACTAACTGGTATAAGCTTTTATTCAAATTATGCTGGACTTTTAGAAATGCCAGTTAAAATCAGAATTGCCCACACCAATTTAGATGCCCTAACTTTAGTGGATGCAAGCAGCGTAAATTTTACAACTGTTTACGATGGCAGAATAAGCTATGCTGGAGGTCTTGGTAAGATTTCTTTCGACTTTAATGCTCCGTTTATTTACGACGGAACTTCTGGAATAGTTATAGAGATAAGCGCACCAGCGAATTCCTACGACATTACTTTTCAGACGGATTTTAAAGACCATGACTGTGTTTTATACACTGGGCAGCACGATTATTTTATTAATTTCGAAAATTATTCATATATCGACATACCAGCAGAGATGATGCCAGCGACAAACAACGAAATTACAATTTGTATGTGGGCTTATGGAAATGAAGCAATTCAACCACAAAACGATATGCTTTTCGAAGCTTTTGATGACGAAGGTCGTCGGCAGCTTTGTTTACATTATCCTTGGAGCAACGGAAGCATATACTGGGATGCTGGTAATAGTGGAGGCGGTTACGACCGAATTGATAAAGCCGCAATAGCATCGGAATATGAGGGCAAATGGAATCATATCGCCTTAACCAAAAATACGGTAACTGGCTCCATGAAGATATACATTAATGGAGTTTTGTGGCATAGTGGAACAGGGAAAACACAACCAATTCAGAACATAAGTACTTTTATCTTGGGTTGTGCTGGAAACAAAGACCAAAACTATTCTTATGATGGTTATATTGATGATTTCTGTGTGTGGAATAAAGAACTTACTGCACTAGAAATACAAGAGATTATGTACACTAGACCTGACCATTTGACTTCTTTTTGGGACAACCTATTAGTATATTATAGTTTTGATGAAGCGCCAGGTCAGGGTTATTTAATTAATGATCTTTCAGACGATAATCATACTGCAGAATTTTGGGGAACACTTAGTCGCAAATCATATCAGGGTCAAGGTCGTTTCAAAAACTTTAACTTGAATAGATATTTGCCAGTGATTGAACTCTCCACAGGCACGTTTACTACTACTATGGAGGAGCAAATATTTACAGACTCAGTTTTGATTAATCAGCAGATTATCCGTGAATTCGATAATATTGATGTTTATTCTGTTGGTTTAGTTGGTACCGCTGTGTATTATCCTGATTATGAATTGTTTACTGATTTAGATAACAATACTGACACAGTCTATTTTACACCGGACATCACCATCACAAACTCAAATCTTATTTATTATAGTCAGCCATTTGAACTAATAAATACCATTCAACTTCAGAATTATGTAACACCTTATGGTATTGGGTTAAATATCGGATCAAACGGATTTACTCATGTTTACGATGTTTCCGATTATGCTAGCTATTTGAAGGATATGGTTGATATTTGTGCTCACAATACTCAAGAATTAATTGATGTAACTTTTGCTTTTATAGAAGGTATTCCACCTCGAAAAGTAGTACAATTCGACCAAGTTTATCTCGGAAATTTCGGGCATTATAATATCGCCAATGATATTAGCTTGCAAACTAAGAAGATAAAGAGAAACCCAAATGCTACCATGTTTAACGTAAAGACAAGAACTACTGGTCACGGAATGGCAGGTGCAGGTAACTGTTCCGAGTTTTGTCCTACTTGGCATAATATCTCAGTTGAAGGCGTGGAAACAAACGAATGGTATAATTGGACTTCATGTGCTGGTAACCCAATTTTCCCTCAGGGAGGCACTTGGATTTTCGACCGTGCAGGTTGGTGTCCGGGAAGTTTTGCCGATACTTACGACTGGGAAATAACTCCATTTGTAACTGATCTTGATTCTGTGGAACTCGATTATGGCATGACACAGTATGGCATTGGAGCAGGAGAGGGGAACTATAATGTTTCCATGCAGCTTGTTCAGTATTCTGATCCTAGCTTTACTAATGATGCGGCGATAGAGGCTGTAACAGCACCAAATAATGCAGATTTATACAAAAGATATAATCCAATTTGTAAAAATCCAGAGATAATAATTAAAAATACTGGTAGCAATGACCTTCAGTCTTTGCTGATAGAGTACGGACTTAACGGCGATTACTCATATTCTTACCAATGGACAGGAGAACTTGGTTTTCTGGAAACAGAAACAGTGATTTTGCCAATAATTCAATGGCAGGAATTTGTTGAGTACAACGATTTTAATGTTCGCGTTAGCTTACCAAATCTTGAAGAGGATGAGTATCCAGCAAATAACACATATAAAACTACTTTTACAACAGTTGATATCTGGACAGTAA
>CAZOHR010000294.1:0-4857 GCA_964579045.1 uncultured Bacteroidales bacterium
GGTAATCCAATATGGTGAAATGCTCCCTGCAATTTATCTCTACTTTTACCTTCAAAGGTAGTACTGGTGGAAATTCTGAATCAAAACGAAACTTTATTGTATTGTTGTTTTTTCGTGGATCGACGACGGACTTGGCATCAATAAAACTAAGTTGTTTCTGTAAACGTTTTATGGTTTCTTTTATTGGTTCGGTTCTAATCTGCACCAGATCTATATCTTCTGAATAACGAGGTTGAGGATGCAAATACAGTTTATGCAAAGCCGTTCCACCTCTAAATGCCAAATGATTAGCTAAAAAATCGTCGCTAAATAATGCAACTAATGTCCTACATAGAATCAAGTCTTGTTCAATTTGCTCGTTCCTATGCCAAGGAATTGCCTTATTCCATTCTTTGATAGCGTATTCTGGAATCATTCGTCTATTTCAATTTGTTCATTAATAATAAGCTTCCACTTTTTATTTTTCTCACAATTTGTGATGCTTTTAGAATTTTTCAATGGAGTTGTGCGAAACGAAATATTAAACTTCCTAGTTGCTGCTAATAATTCTTCGGCTTGCGATTTAGAATCAAGTACAATTTCAAGTAAATATCCTAATCTCTGAATTACTGGTGTTGGTACATACTCAAAGAATACACCTGTCAGTTTTCCAAAATCGCAATTGTCACACAATTCATTTAAGACTGTAGCAGCACGATTTATCCCACCAATTTCTTTTTCAAACTGTATAAGATCGGTTGCAGTAAGTTCTGGAGACGAAACTCGAATGTCGCCTGTTGGCGTTTTTCTTCGTTCGATAAACTGATCCAAAAGAAAAGATTTATTATTAAAATTGATTTTAGTACCATTTTTCAACTTACTTCTTAATGATGGTGGCGTAGTAACAATAGAAAATTCTTGAGGTTGCTGATGTGCCGCACCGTAAAACGAGGCTGCATTAAGTAAAGAAATATAATAATCTCGTCCCAAAAATCTCATTAACCAATCAATATACAACACTTCGGGTATTGTTCCTTTTGATTGGTATTCAATAGGAATAATCACATAAAATCCTTTCCAAACAGAACATATTTTCTTCTTACTAACTAAGCGAGTAAGTGCATTCTTCAACACAATTCTGCTAGTTAACGGAAACGTTTCCGTAGCATCAACAAAAGAAAAGCAAATCCGACCATCCTTTTGAAGATCTTCTATCCAATCTGATACCGTTAATTTCATATTTCTCAAAACAATTCAACATTACAACTGCAAAAGTAATCATTTTTTGATTACTTTTGCAGTTGTAATGTAAATATTAATTATTTCCAACATAATTCTTTACAAAATAATGGTAATCTATGCAAATTTATTTTTCTAAAGAGCATTTGCCCATAATTATCTATGGATATTTTTTTTTACGAAAAAGAAATTGATGAATCTTTATTTGCAACATACCTCTATCCAATAAAACAAACAGATTTTACCATGATAATTGTTTGTAAGTGTGTAGTCTAGACTAATTGGTGACGACTATGTTTTGTGCAATCATTATTACTAAACTTACTCAAATATATGAATAATTTTCGTTACTGCAATCCTCTTATGGTTGTTTTTCCTTTAGCTTATGATTTTAGATTATATCATTCTTTTGCAGATTTATTCTTTTTATAAGAATTAAAGTGTAGAATAAAATCAAAACCTATAAAGTATGGAGCAAAACCTTTGTCTGGATTTGATACTAGTAGATAGTGGTTATCGTCATCTAAAATAATTCTGTTGCCATCTAATTTTTTACTAAATGGCATTATTGCTGATTGAAATACAGGTCCTAATTCAAAAAATAATCTTTTATTATCATTAGTAGAGAGTTTTAGTCCAACACTTACATTCATACATATGGGATAGGCATCATTGTTTTTAGTTATGACGACAGTCCCATTACCATTTGAAACATATTCATACAAAAAGATTCCCCACAAAACTTTTGACCAGTCAAAGAATGGAATACTTGTTACTATTCCACATGTAAGCTTCAATTTACTAGATTGTATATCGAGCAAATTTCTTTTATATAAAAGTGGAATATCAAAAAAAGGAGTTAGACCAGAAGCACGCCATTCTGGTTCAATACCACCATTATACAATGGCGTCTTATAGTCTTTGATACTATAAATTAAACCGGTTTCGATTTCTGAATCTTTATTTATGCTGTACCTAATTCGCAACCCGAAATTTGTTAATTCCAATAATGGTTTATCCCTAATAGCTGCACCTGATGGGTCGCTAACTCCAAGATATTCTGTGTAGTTTGTTGGATTATACAAAAACGAGATATTTGGAGTGAATGAAATTCCCAAATTCCATTTTTTAAATTGCTTAGTTTCTTGAGCAAATATACTGATGATAAATACTAGAAAGACTAATGTGCTTATTGTTTTTTTCATCTCATTTAATTTTGTTAAAATTGAATCTAATTGTAATTCTTCTCTTAAGTTTAATGGCTTTATAATTATTTGTAAAGTGCCGCAGCTGGATCTCAATAAATGAATTCGTAATTAATTCGTAATCTTTCTTCACCTTGAGTATTTGTATATTTTTCTTTTTTCTCAATTGGTTTAGGACAAAGTTTCTTTTCTAGCCACAAAGGAAGTATAGCATTTGGAATCAGTAATAATAATGCAATAATTGTTGGAATCCACATTATAGAAGATGTAGAGTCTGTGAAAATTATTACACTGAAAATAATTAGACTAAGAATTGCTAAGGCAGAAATAAATATGTAAAATTTTGTTCGCTTTGATACAACTATAATAATCATTATTACATATTCTATTACCGTTATGGTTGAAGGGGCTAATATTATAAACATTATTGCTGTTAAAATTATATTTACAAGTAAAACAGTGTTCCACTTACCATATTTACTAATTGCTGTTAAGGATGGAATGTGCTTAATGACGTCTGCAACAATTTTTGTGGAATTGTACTTTTTTACCAAGGTTTCGAAAGCCTCTTGTTTTGTAAGCCCATCTTTCAATAGCTGTTGAGCTTCTTTTGAAACTTCTGAGTTGTTTACTTTTTGATTAGTCATGAATTTTATTTTTTATGTTATTAATAATCTTCGTCTTTCCATTTTTGTGTTTCTAAATTTTCCAAACCTGCAATTACAAAATAAACAATATAAGTAGAGACTGAGGTCTTTCAAATTTTAAAGGATTGAATATGGTGCATTTATCATTTAAAAGCTCAAATCTTTCAATTTACTACTATGCTTCTTAATCGATAACATCTTCATATTTATCACTATTATATTTTTTGTTATGGACTGTATTTCTTTGATTTAATTAGCTTTTCGTTTCTATATTTATTCATCTGAATTTTTCTTCCTTCAATGTTATAAATAATTTCTTTTTCTAATCTAATAGAATAATATGCCCATTTTTCACCAACTCCTGAACTTTTTCTATTCTTTTCAATTATAGTAATATCTCGTTCTAACAAACCGTTTTCAAAATATTCTTTGACAAAATGATAATCTCGTCTTAATAATGATTTAAAAGATTCATGCTTCCAATATTTCAGTCGTCCATTTGGATAGTACTTTTTTATTTCATTTTTATAGGAATCATCTGTTATACAAATGCTGTCAAGCCTTGATGTATCATTAATGACCTTGTAAAAATACTTTTGCTCGTTCGTCTTAGTATAGTTAGAAAATATTTTTGGTTCCTGTTTAGAGTAATTGTAAACTGCAATAGGTATTCTTGGAAAAATGGAATAATACGGCGCAACATATTCATTTGTATAAATAAATATATCAGCTTTCAATGTATCTTGCCTTTTATTAATATAAAACCAATTGCCTTCTTGTTTAATAAGATTTAAACAAATTTCTTTATCAAAGGATTGCTTTTTCCAATAAGTAAAATTACCAAAATATATTGTGTCATTTTTAAAATACTTAAGAACTGAGACTAAACTATCGTCAACAAAAAAAGCTTCATATTTAGACTGAATGGTGTCGTTATGCTGATTGTCACGAAAAATAAATCTACCCTGCATTTTTTCAGAAGAATCAATATTATTGATACTATTACTATAATTTTTATTTGCCCATAAACTTGTATATCTGTTGCTTATTTGAGAAAAAGAAAATTCACAAATAATTAAAAGTAGTAATATGGAGATATATTTTTTCATTATTGCCCATGACGGCTGCAGTAGTTATTTTCATTCTCAACTATTTTTCTATAAGAGTCAAAAGTTTCACAGTATTGGTGTTGGTCGAAATGAAATTGCAGAATATTTCCTTCTTCATTATATGTCCACAAGAATTGTTCTCCTTCTTTGTCAACTTTAATTTTGAAACCACCACAACCATAGTCTCCACATTCCACACAACAATAGATGATTATTTCCACGTCAGCCAATTCTTGCCGATAGTTTTCAATTCCATTATCAAGGTAATATTTATCCAAGTCCTTTGGAAAAACATCTATAATCTCTTGTTCAGTTATTTGTTGTAACAGAAGTCTTTTGATAGCATTTAACTCTGATTTTTTATTTGAGAATGAACCTAATACTCCAATCCAATTATCAAGCAATGAATTGTTAAGCTTGCAAAACTCTGTCAAGATTTTAGAAAATGGTCGGTCGTTAATAAAAAACTCATAGAACTCAGTTGGTCTTTTGTTAGGTCCTTCCTTTGTTATTGTAAAATTCCCAAAAACTGTTTTGATTTTGCTCAATATGTCCTGAGGTCTTGTAGTTTGTTCGACTACAGGTCCAACTGTCCGATGATATTTTTTTAATTCGATGGTATCCATTTATAATTACTGCTAACAGTTAAGTACCCCACTCCAAGACTAACACTATCCT
>CAZOHR010000295.1:0-4848 GCA_964579045.1 uncultured Bacteroidales bacterium
GCATACTTCCCAATTTTATTGCAATCATCACAGTTTTCGGTTCTTAATATCTTTTCCCTTTCGCTTGTGACAACATCAACAATATCGTAACCAATTAGAATATTATTCTCGAAAACCTTTTCGGATAAAATCCCTCCAACACTTATCTGTTTGTCCATTAATCCAGTGGCAACACGCTTGACAAATCCTGTTTTGCCATCGGAAATTTTTCCAGAAACAATATAGACTTTAGGATAAACTTTAATTTCTGCTTTAATTTGCCGCAATCGGTTTTCGGCGTTAAGGATTACAGAATAAAACACCTTTACAGGCTGTCGAATCGCTGTTTTAAAATCGGGAATTGCCGACACAAAAACCGGCAAACTCTCGAAAGACAATTCCAAGGCAACCGGAAGCTGTCTAAATGTGCTTCTCCTGAAAAACTCTCTAATAACTGGATTGTAAAGTTCCACAGCAAGAACAGAAAAACCCAGAATCATCAAAACAGCTCTAAGGTTCATTTCGACACCAGTGATAATTCCTTCGCGCATATAGTCGTCGCCCGATTTAATTTTGGAAAACACAAAAACGGTAAGAGCTGTTATCGCAATAAAAAGTAGCCAAAATTTGGGATTGGAAATCTTTTTTAATGCACGCCGGTATCTCAGAACCCATATTATTGCAACTGTAACGATGAACGGAGTCCAAATGAACCATGCTGTAAATTTCAATAACAACAAGCCACCAACCATTGCCGTAAGATTAAAAAAGAACCATGATAAAGAATGCTTAATGTCGACAGGTTTAGGCCTGGCTATTTCGGTTTTGTTTATAAAATATTCTGTTGTTTCTGATTTTGCAAGAACTTTCTTGCCTACTCTGATTCCCGTAATCCCAGCAATAACTCCAAAAACCACATAAGCAGCAAGTAAAATAAAAACTGGAGTCCAAAGCAGATCGAAATGATGGTTAATTTGCTTTTCTGCAATTTTTACCAAACCAGCATATATCTCGAGAATGTCGAAACCATAAAAAAGAATATAACTTAGAATTTTCTGAATAAGATTCCACGACATTGCAAGTATAGATCCCAGAATAAAACCAAAATACGTTCTACCGAATACCAAAACAGAAATTTCTAGCAAAACTGCTTCGGTAAAAATTGCTATCATCGGACCAAAAATCACAGCAGAAGGCGACATCGTTTTCATAAGAGCGCAAATAAGTCCGGCACGCCAGAAAATGCCTTTATCTTTCCAGAGATAAGCTATTGAAATTAAAATTATTAGACCAATTGCTGTAAGAATATTTCCGCAAAAAGGGATGCGCAGATTGTGCAAAAAACTGCCGAAAACAATTTCAGAGGCAGCCCAAATTGTTCCAGCAACGGAGGCTTTAATCCATTTATCGCTGAGTTTATATTTGTTCATTTATAATGCAAATTTTCTCAGCACAATACTTAAAAAGATGATAACCTGCAGCAGCTTCGGCAACACATTTAAACAAAATTTCTGAATTATAAATTCTTGTTGCTCCGATTATATTGACTTTGTTTTGAAACAACACAGAAGGAATAATATTCGCAGACGGTCCAGTAACAACTACCTGAGTTCCAGGTTTTACAGTTTCCAACAAACCGTCGAGAGTATTATTGACAAGAGTTAGACCAGTGATTATTACAATGTCAGATTCTGAAATAATTTCAGGATATTTCTCTGCTGCTACATAAAATTTCTTATGTTGTTCGGCCAGAGCATTTTTGTCGAGTTCCAAAACCCTTAAAATCGAATTTGTTGCAGAAATTTTCTCAATATATGAATTGAATGCTCCCACCAAAGTGATTTTCTTTTTGGGATTCAAGTCAATCAGATCTATCGGATCTTTGTCAGGAATAATTTTATAATTCGAAGTTTCTAATAACCGAGAAGAAATTGCATTTAAGACAGCAATTTTAAGTGTGTCAATCAATCCTGATTGTTTTTCAGTAGCGAACAATTCCGCCACAGATTTTACGCTGTATTTTGAAGGTGAGAAATCGCCAAAGTCACGATCTTTTTTTGTGAGTGGACTAAATTCATCTTCAAATGTACTTGCCACACCGCAAGATTCATCCGAGAGTTGAACTGCCGTAAGGCGAAGGCCGAAAACAACTTTTTGAATCAATAATTCATTTAAGTTAATTCCAGACTCTGAATTTAGAAAATTATATGTTTGTTGTAGAATCATTTCTTTATTTATTGTTTAAATCGTGCTGGAGCGATTCAACAGTTCCAGTATTTTTCATAGGTTTAAATTGTCAAACAAAATTAGAAAACTTTTAACAAGATTTTAATTGTGACATGAGAATTTTAATCATAGTTTTACGTTTGTAATTAATCTACCTATAATAGTAGTTATATTTCGTGTTTTTAAACTGTTTTGAATTATGAAGAGGCTTTATACAATTTTAATTCTCACTGTCTTTTTTTCAATAAATTCAGTTTTTGGTTCGCACAAGGTGTACATTATTCACGGATACGCCAATCCACGAACAATTATGAATAAGATTTACAAAGACGTTAAAAAAGCAGGTTATACATGCGAAAACTATGCTTATGATGGACTTTACACCGAGCTTGATACTATTGGGAAAAATCTGTATTTGAAAATCATGGAAGACAAGCCAGATTCGGTATCTTTTATAACTCATTCGATGGGAGGTTTGGTTGTTCGTGCAATGTTGAAGTTTTCGGGTATGAATCCAGACTTTCCATATTTGTACAGAATTATAATGATAGCTCCACCAAACGAAGGGGCAGATATTGCAGACTTTTTTAAATCAACCAAATCACTAAAAAAAATACTGGGGCCTAATGTAGAAAAAATGGAAACAGATTCTACATCTTATGCGAATAAGTTGCCGATTCCGTTCAATACAGAAATAGGCATTCTTGTTGGAGTTCGTAAAAAAGAGACTGGATACAATCCTCTAATTGTGGGTGACAACGACGGTCTTTTAAAACCTGAAAGAGTAATTCTAGGAAATGAAAAGGATATCGTCTATGTAAAGTTTGATCATTTCGGGATAATCCGTAGAAAAAAGCCGCGTAAACTTGTAGTAGAATTTTTGAAATTTGGAGATTTTATTTCGGGTTAACAAACTAGAGTTTGGCAATAAATCGCGTATAACTTTTTAATGATTCTGTTTTATTTTAGTTTTTTTCCATCTTCTTCTGGAGGCAAAAAACTTTCGCCAGTTACAATTTTTTTACCAGTTTTTGCCTCGAGTTCTAAACGAGCGTTTTTAGCAACTGCACCGCCTTGTTTGCTTGCTTTCGCATTTTCGATTAATCCTTGTGCTTCTTCTGTTTCGGCAATTTGACGGGTTGAGAGTTCGGCAAGGGCAGTGAAAATTAGTTCAGCTTCGCTCATGTGGTCTCTTAAGTTTTGCGATTTTAGCCCTTTTAAATCCTTATGTTTTTTAACGGTCAAACCTGTCCATTCTTGATGAATAATATTTGTGAGTAGTGCAAATTCATCTGATTTTTCGACTCCACTTTCTTTCCAATAATCGGTTAATTTATTGCGTGTTTCTTGCCCTGTCATCCTTTGCTGAATCCACTTTTCGCTACGACCTAATTTTTGCCAGTTTTCTCTAGCCCTATCAATGCTTTGGCTAGGGTCGGAAATTTCTTGCATTCTTTCGTAGCCAACTTTTGCTAACCATTGTTTAAATGGCTCAGCTTTGGGCGAAGGTATTGATTGTATTATGCGCAGAAGTTGCTCGGTATCAGCGACATCGGTTTCACGCATTTTTCCATCTTCAGCTTGCATTTTCAACTGTCCCAATTTTTGGGACAGTTCACTACCTTCGGCCTGCAGCTTAGTTTTTAATGCACTCCAGTATTTACGAGGGCGAGGACTATTTGTAAGTATTTCAACTACATCAATAATCGAAAAATACCAAATTTCTTTTTCGCTATCGTAATGGCTACGAACTTTCTTACTTTCGAATAATTTTATGCTACTCATTTGAAAATGTTTATTGCAAAAATACTAAATTATTATTAATCCCCTTGCTGCAAAATTGTATAGTGTTGTAATCGGATTACCATGCCACACGTTGCAATCGCACTATGGCGAATAATTGATTACAATGCTTTTGCTAATAAGCATAATCATAAACTGTAAGATTTGGATATTGATAATCTAAGCAAATCCACCCGAATTTATGTAAAGCATTTTTTTGATATCGAATAGCAATATAATTTTTGTTTGAGTTAAACCAAATCCCTTCTTGCTCCGAGATACCACCTTCTGCTCCATATTTGTAAAAAATAAGAAATTCACCTTTCTTCCACCGCAACGAATCAGAGATAAGTTCATTTTTACTTATTATTGCAGGGAAGTCAACGCTATCATTTAGTGCAATCATAACAGAGTCACTAAGATTGCGGATTTTTGACCAACGCTTACTAAAATTCCCTCCCCACTCCTGATAAGTCATAATCTGTATGTCACAGATTCCGTCTTGGTTGAAATCCAGATCAAAAAACGCGGTATCAAATCTGTCAATAAATGGAATTACTGTATCTGGCTCAAAATTATTGAAAGTTAAAGAGATTTGAATTGTATCTCCAGCAATAACATTTACCGGTATCTCCGGAGATGGCTCGGAGCATTGGACGAAGAAAACAACCAAGAATAGTCCTGAAATAATAAATACAACTGAAAGTTTCTGCATTATTACATTTTTGAATTTATAACAACTAATTTAACAAATTGGTTGCAGCCCTTGCTGGAAAAACTAATGAAATATGTTCCATCATTCAACATCGAGATATCTATTTGTTTACTATTATCGACAAACTCCGTTAGCAACAGTTCTCC
>CAZOHR010000296.1:0-4831 GCA_964579045.1 uncultured Bacteroidales bacterium
CACGGTCAAAAAAACTTCTCTAGATAAGGGCTGTTTTTTGCTAAGAAACTGACGGTGGAACTATTACTATTTTCTAATCCATGTTAAAATGATGGGTAGTTTTATTAAAATTAATTTAAGAATCAATGAAGAAGTTTTATAATATATTTTTTATAGTTTGTGCTTTCTTTTTAATTTCTGGTGGAAATATTTTTGCCTCCACAAACTCTGCCTTTCACATTAGTCAGTTAGATAATGGAGTTTTTCAAGAGGCCTATTCGCACTTATTTCAGACCAAGTATAGTACCAAAACATTTGATTTTAATAATATATCGCAGTCACTTACTCTTAAAATTAATCAGTTTGGTGATTTACCTTATTCTGGTATGGACTCGGCAATATTAAATGCTTGTGGAACTACACTTGTACCAACATCCGCTTTTTATACTGAAAATAATCAAAGCGTGCTTGAAGATATCTTAAACACAGACCTTAATGTTATTACAACCCATAACAAGCCCATTCAAATTTCTTGGAATTTACCTGAAGGTTGTTCAACAGCTACTTTGTCTTTAAATGCAAACGAATACGACAGTGGTTTTCCTTTCCATTTTCCAAATACGGGTGAAGCAAGCTATCAATTAGGTTCAAATAGCGGAAGTTTAAATATTGATGGCAAATTGAATGAAACTGATGGAACTAGCCCAATTTATACACCATATTGGATCCCTGCTTCTGGGCACCCAAATGGCAGTGTTTATCTATATGCCAAGGATGATTCTAATTATCTATATTTTGCTGCTGATGTAACAATAGACAACACTGACGATATTGGTCCTGACTGGATTTCTATAAATATTGGTAATAAAAAGTTTAAAGTAACAGATGCAGACAGCACATATGGTAAATGTGGTTTTGGCTTAACAAGTAAGGTTAGTTACAAACACCAAACTTGTGAATTAAAAATACCAAAATCTGAAATTGATACTAATCAAAATGTTTCTTTCACTCTAGAATATTATGGTACCGCATCAATTCGCACAATATCTCCAAGCTTTGCCGATGTTGGTGGTCCAGAGTTCACAATAACCATTACTGGTGATCCTAATGCTTTTGATGAATTCTCTGTTGTGTCTTGGAATGAGCTGCCTCTTGTTACAACTTTTGCATCTAGTTCAGAAATCACCGCTGTTGTTCCAGCTTTAAATATTGCAAGTGCGGGTACTGCATCTGTCACAATATCTGGTTATAATGATGTTTTTACTTTTACAATTGTTCCCATTAGTGCTATAGAATTTACAACTCCCCCTACTCCTGTACACGAATCTACTATTTCAGGTAATCCTGAAATTAAGGTGTTAACAAATAACCCTTTTCAACACTATGTATTAAATGATTTTGATAATTCTTTGATTGGTTGGTGGAGAGGCGAAGAAAATGCTAATGATGAATCTGAAAATAGTAATAACGGAGTTTTAAATGGCGATGCGACTACGACGGCAGGTAAGTTTGGACAGGCTTTTAGTTTTGATGGGTCTGGAGATTATGTTTCTATAGATTCTGCAAATGAATTTAATATGGCTACTTCTAATGCTCTTACAATTTCTACCTGGGTTAAATCTGATTCTGCATCCGTTGGTAATAATTGTTCTATCCCTACAAAAAGAATTATTGGGTATGCCGACGTTGAGGGAGCATTTGATTTAGATTGGGATCATTGTAATTTAGGTGGAACTAGTTTTTCTATATACAATGGCGCAAGTTACTTTGCTGCAACCACTCTTCTTAATGCATCAGAATGGTACCATCTTGTAGGCGTATATAATGGAACAAGTGTAAAATTATATGTCGACGGTGTATTAATAGATGAAACTCCAACTACTGGAACAATCCATGACACTTCCGGATCTTTTTCTATCGGTTCTGATACCGCTGGAACTAGTAATTTTAGTGGTCTTGTTGATGATACTAGTCTTTGGAATAGGGCCTTATCTGCAGAAGAGATTGCTTCCTTGTATAATGCATCAGAAAATCAATACGATAATACTTTTTCTGATTTAGCCGAGAGTGAGCATACTACAACTGCTCATGCTGTTGATCTAGATGGTAATAAAATCTCAACGGGAGAAAGAACTTTCATGGTTGAGGCAGCGCAACTATTTGCAAACTTTGGTGAGGAAGGTATTGATGGATTATCTACTTCTACCGCTTATACAATTGCTACTTGCGAGCAGATACAGAACATTGCAACAAGTAGCGGTATTTATTTAGATAAATATTTTAAACTTGATCCAGTGGGCACCTCTATTATTAATTGTGCAGAAACATCAAGTTGGAATTCTTATGAAGGAGAAGGAACACAATATTATGGTTTTGATCCTATCGGAGATGATTCAATTCCTTTTTCCGGTTATTTTGATGGCAATAATATGAGTATATCAAATTTATTTATTGATAGACCTAATGAAAGTTATATTGGATTATTTGGTTATGTGAGTGGAACTATTAAGGATGTAAATTTGGTAGATGTTAATATTATGGGTGATTGGCGTGTCGGCGGTTTAGTAGGAAGGTTAGTTACTAGTGGATCTGTTACAAATACCACGGTTTCCGGAGAAATAAATGGAAGTTGGTATGTAGGTGGCTTAGTCGGGGGGTGTTTGGGTAATATAGCTAGTTCATCGGCAAATATTGCTGTTAATGGTAATCGTTATGTTGGCGGGCTTGTTGGCGGGTTATCGGGTATCAATGCAGGAAGCCATGGAATAATCAGAGATTCATCTTCGAGCGGAACGGTAGATGGTGGAGAAGAAGAAACTGGAGGATTAGCTGGCACAACAGGTTCATACGGAGATATCTTCGATAGTTTTTCTACAGCAATAGTTACAGGAGGTTGGACGGTTGGTGGCCTCGTTGGAACAGCACAAGGTTTAATTGAGGATTCTTATGCGACGGGAGATGTGGAGGCCGATGAATATGGGGCTGGAGGATTAGTTGGCTATTTAGAAGGAGGAAGGATAAATAATTCCTATGCTACCGGTGATGTTTCTGCTGGAGAGAATAGTGAATTACTTGATTTATATTCATCCTATGCCGGAGGGCTTGTTGGTTTGTCTGATGGTGGTGAAATTTATGAATCATATGCTACCGGAAATGTTAGTGGTGAAAGTATCAGAGTGGGTGGTTTGGTGGGTGGTACAAATTCGATTGTGGAAAATTGTTATGCTACAGGAAATGTCACAGGTGGAGATAGAATTGGTGGATTAGTGGGTGGAACAACTGGAGAAGTTATAAATTCATATTCTCTTGGGTCCGTTATTCGTTTCGAAGTTGATACTGGTACAGATGGTGGTGGAGGAGGTGGAGGATATTATGGTGGTCAGGGTGGCCAAGGTGATGCTACTCCGGGTGGTGGAGGAAGTGGATATCTTTCCGATTCAGTATCTGATGGCGTTTTAATAACCGGAAATGATGGTGATGCCGTCGGTGCTTTGCCACCTGAAACCTCAGATGAAGATTACGTTGTCGGTGTTGGTGTTGGCGGGACCGCTACCGCTTCGGGTGGAAATGGTCTCGTTGTTATTGCTTATAATTCAACAACCACAATATTTAATTATGTTGGAACAACAAGTCAAGCATTTATTATTCCGGAAGGAGTAACCAGTTTAAATGTTAAAATTTGGGGCGCAGGTGGTGGCGGCGGAACTTACGATTTTGATGAAAGGGGTGTTCCTGTATATCAGGGTGGTTCCGGTGGTTATGCTACCGGTACGATTTCGGTAACTCCCGGAGAAAGTTTAGTAATAATTGTTGGTGGAGGGGGTGAGATAGGAATTGGTAGTAATGAGGGTGGAGGAGGTTCTTCTACTTGGATAGGTGGCATTGGTGGTTATGGTGGTGGTGGATATGGTACAGCCGGAGATGCATCTGGTGGTGGCGGAGGAGGCTTGTCTGGAATATTTAATGATGATAATGGGACTGATTTCGAATCTTTAACTCAAGATGACGCAATAATTATTGCTGGTGGAGGAGGTGGTGGAACTGGTTTTTCTGGTTCTGGTGGTGCAGGTGGAGGGGCAGAAGGCAATAATGGAACAGGGCAGTCTGGTGGTTGTAGAGGAGAACAAGGTGGAGGTGGTAGTTGTACTCAGTATGGATCATATGGTCTGGCTCTTCATGGTGGAAATGGAGACCGAAGAGGAACTCTTACTGGTGTGCCAGATTATATGGGAGGTTTGATTGGTTATAGTACTGGTACAACTACTAATTCTTATTGGAATACACAAACTTCAGAACAAGAAAATAGTCCGGCTGGTGGAACAGGAAAGACAACGGTTCAGCTGAAAAATCAAGGAACTTTTTCCGAGGCAGATTGGGATATTGAAATAAACAGTACTGATTTAAATAACGGTTATCCATATTTGTCTTGGCAAAATTCTGCAAGTTCATCAATTTGGTATATCCCTTCAGAAGGTGGGGAAGATGATGACACTAATACCTATGCTTTAACCTATACCGCTGGTATTGGCGGTAGTATTTCTGGTAGCGCTAGTCAAACAGCAGACGAAGGTGAAAACGGAACGGCTGTTACCGCTGTTGCTAATTCTGGCTACCGCTTTGTTCGTTGGAGTGATAATTCTACTGCTAACCCAAGAACTGATACAAATGTATCAGGAAATATTAGTGTCTCCGCGGTGTTTGAAAGGCATTCCTCAAGTGGATCTTCTAGTTCTATTATTAAAAAAGTTATTGCTACGACAACCTCTGCAACCACTGCTTTAGTTGGTAGTGGTGGCATGACCAGTTGTCAGTTTGTGGATTTGCTTATTAATATTAATGTCATCACAACTGA
>CAZOHR010000297.1:0-4829 GCA_964579045.1 uncultured Bacteroidales bacterium
AAATCTTTAAAAACAGGATTTTCGATTCCATATAAAACATCCATGTGTTTCATTATTTTCCGAATAACCATTAAGACTTTTATAATCTCTGCTTCATTTTCAGGAAATAATCTTATAAGCAGGTTTTTATATTCAGTTAAACTGTTTATATCTGTAATGTTGAGTATTTCGCTTTCAACACCTATGGAAACCGGGCTGTTAACAACTTCGAGTTTAATACCCAAGTCTTTCAACATTGGAAAGACTATACCGGCATCTTCTAAAGCCCTAACTCCTGCTTCAAATTGAAACCCATCACGTTCAAATGTGTTTACCAAACCCCCAAGTTCTTTATTTTTTTCAAGTAGCAATATTTTTTGTCCGCCACGAGCCAGGAATGCTGCCGAAGTTAATCCGGCAATTCCCCCTCCAACAATTATGCTATCATATTTCGTCATGCTCATTGTCATTCTATCAAACAGTCAGTAATTGGGTTGTTTTACTTAAGTGTAAATCAATATTTATTCCGCCCATTTCCAGACTTTTGTGCCATAATTCCTCAGCTACTTCTTTATCCATTGCAGGCGGAGCGGGCTCTTCCCGAGTGGTTAAATTAAAAAATTTCCCGCTAACTCCCTCTATTTCTGTTGAAACGCCCATATAATACAGGGCCTCTGCAGATATTTCAGGGGACTTTAAGGTTTTATCAATAAAATTTCTTTTAAACCAACGGTAAACTGTTCCGTTCTCCTGGCCTGTTTCTGTTTTAACTGCACCCGGATGCATTGCGTTGATAGACACACCCGTTTTTTGAAACTGTTCATCAAATACAATCATGGTTAAAAGCTGAGCCAATTTTGCAGAACCATAACTTTTTAATCCGGAGTAATGTCTTTTCTCCCAATTCAGGTCATTCAGCTTCAAACCCCATGCTGCAAAACGATGACCTTCGGAATTAACTAAAATAATCCGGGCTTTCCCCTGTGATTTTAGTTTATCTATTAGCGTGCAATTTATGATAAAGGAAGCAAGATATTGGACAACAAAAACCTTTTCAAGCCCATCGTTGGTTAGTTCTCTTTTTGTAAGGTAAACACCGGCATTGTGTATCAAGACATCAATAGGCGTATCCAGTTTTAACAGCTCGTTTGCCACCCGATGAATATCTGTGAGATTGCTTAAATCTGCAATTTTGTAATCACATTTTTTGCCGAATTCACTTTCAATTTCCTTGCGTAAAGCCTCTGATTTCTCTTTATTACGATTTATGCAAAGTAAGTTTGCGCCATGGGCAGCATATTTGCGGGCTGTGCAGTAACCTATTCCAGATGTGGCTCCGGTTATAACAACAAGTTTATTATTAAAATCTTCCGTGCATATTTTAGGATCTAACCGATTATTTCTAATCATCGTGAGGATGTTAGACCACTCATATTCGCTGAAATATTTAGCAAATTTCTTATTTCTCATAAACACCTTTAGAAATACATTCCTAATGCGAAAATATAATCTTGATTACGCAAAGGAACAGGAGGTCCACCTTTAACATTTGGCAATGCTAATGTATTCCACCCTATTGTCATACGGTATTCCAGAAAAAGATCCTTATTGAAGAGCTTAAAATCAGCCCCGGCGCCATAAAGAAATGAAAAGTCAAATGTATCCACTCCTTTCATGTCTCCTGATTCTTTTGCTATTATTGGAGGGCCACCTGCATTAATTGTGCTTGTAATCCTGTATTCACCATTCATCAATAAGGATAGGGCAATTCCGGTACTGCCATATATGCTAATTCTCTTGATCTTTACAAAGTTGTAACGCAGTAGTATTGGCATTTCGAAATAGTTCAAATCATATTCAGATGCAGTTTAAATAGAAACAGGAACTGAAATTGTCACATCCTGCCTTGAGCCTTTCATAGCATAGAGTAGCTCCTGTTGAATACCTACTGATTCAGTGATAGGAAAATAAACAAAAACACCTCCGGCAAACCCGAGCCTGCTTCCTGAATTCACATTAATAGTCTCGTCAGTAGAATTAACTCCATACTGCATGGCCAGACTTGATCCACCCTTGAATCCAAATCGGGCGCCGGTCTGAGCAGATAAAGAATTGTTCAATAAAAACGATAACAATAGCGACAAATAAATAGTTCTTTTCATACTTTAGACCTTTTGTAAGCGTTAGTAAAATGGTGTGTAATTCTTCTCTTAACAATTTCTCATCCAAATTTTCTTTTCATAAATTTTCTATACATTTTTCCAAATCTTGGAATATTGTCAAAAATATCTCCCCACAAATCATAGTAATCTCGTTGTTCTGTTATTTTTCCATCTCCATTTAAAGTCAGACGGCTTGCACCATATAAAACTGAACTTGGATATTTATTATAACTAATCGTCATTTCCCATTCAACTAATATAATATCCACCTGCATAATTGCCCGAATCACCTTCATTTTCAAGTCATTTGAACGTTTTGATAAACGCTCGGTCATCGCTCTGAAACCTTCGATTCCATGTATTTCCTGAATAGAATCCCTGAAATATATCTGATCGTCGTAATAGGGTAGAATGTGCGACCAATCGGTTTTCCCTTCAGTATTGTAGGTCTTAGACCACAATTCTTTAATGGTTTCTACATCGTTTATTCTACAAATTGCAACATCAAGGTTATCACTGTCGTTCACCATGGTAAAATAAATTAAAGATAAGAAGGTTTGCATTTAATCAGGCTGTCCTGATTAATTTTAAAAATCATTTCCTTAAATGAAGGAGGTCCGAATTTTCCTTTCGCATTGTTCGAAAAACCATATCCTTCCCTGGGAATTCCTATCCAATTCGTATCCAATTTTTTGTTGCTATTTTCGTCATGAAAATATTTGAATGCATATTTCCCCGCATTCAAATTCTCAATTCTTATGATGCCACTCTTTTCAACAATACTTGTCAGATACCCTCCTGCTTTTTCTCCTTTTTCATTGCTTAATTCCAGCAGAACCTCCCCCCTATTATTTCGTAAGGCGCTTATCTCAATGGTGAGCATATATTGACTCTTTGCAAGCAATGGTAACAATATAAATGCAACGGAGGTAATAAATAGTTTTTTCATTTAGTTCTTTCTTCTAATTGGACAAACTCAAACATTTAAAGCAATGGCAAAAACAGAAGAACAAAAATATAAGGCAGTACAATCCTCACTATGAATTTATTAACAGAAGGAATGAGTTACTTGTATCGGTCATTATTGGTCACATAGTCCGCTTTATCATTTTTGATTCAATCAAATCCTGAAGGGTTGACAACAATGCCCTTTCCTGAGAATCAATATGACCATCTTCAGTGGCAATATGAATAATTTGATCATATTCTTCATGTGTAATTTTTTGATCTTCAATTGCCTTTTCAATTAGTTGTCGAAGTTTACCAGCACTTTTACTTGCTTCCATCATATTCATTTTTAGTTAATAAATAATACCTGGGTTTCATTTTTTAAATTTATTGATTATTCTATTTCCAAGCCCAAAAAATTGATAAATAAATGCCCGTTAAATAGACGAAGCAGTTTATAAAGGGAGGTTCTAAAAAGTCATTTCATACTCCTCGCTTTAAAACCAAATATATTCGGCAACACGAATGCAGCTTTAAATATCTAATTGGCAAATCATATAAGATCTCTAAAGATTATAGAAATCGACCATCTCATAAATTGTATCATCTCGTTCTTTGATTGGCAAGACGATCCAGTCATGTATCATTTTTTCTTTTAATTTGAGCAAAGCGGTACTTCCGGATGCTGAATCCAACTTCTCTTTTAATAGCTTACAATCGGGATAGAAAAGCTCAGAGTCGCTTACAAATATCATTATTTTCGACAGGTTTTCCAAATTTCCATAAATAGGTGAAACTTTAGGATCTTTCAGGTCTAAGTCCTGCGAATATATCTCACCGCACTGCTTTAATCCGTTATAGTTTAACAGAACGTCTTTACCGTTATAATCTGATATCTCTCTATTGGACATTGAAATGTCCAGCCAAGGTGATACCAGGACCGTTTTCAATGGGATACGCGGAGTATTGTTGTCTCTTAATATCTGTAACAACGCCAGGGCAAGTCCGCCTCCGGCCGAATCGCCAAATAGAAGCAATTCATCATCCTGAAATTCATTAGCTATTTTATTGAATGCCTTCACAACGAATCTTATGGTAATTGTTGCGTTATTTTCAGGTGAAAGAGGATAGTCAATAAAACTAACCTTAAAATCATGCAACAAGACCAGTTTTTCAATTAATTGCCTGTGACCTTTTACAGCCTCAGCAAAATAGGCGCCTCCATGTAATAGTATGATGTGTTTATTAGTCGGATTTTTACCGCGTACTGTTGCAATCTTAAAGCCGTCCAAAGTTGACTGATCAACCAATAACTTTCTATTTAATTTGTTCGGTGAAATTTGATTCGTTCCCCTGTCCGGATTCGTCAGCAATTTATGAAAGACTCTTTCTGAGAAGTTTAATAATCTAAGAGAATAATAAATCAATCTTGATTTCAGGCTTGGAGGACTGCATCGATTTCTATTCATACTTTTGTCAATTAGTTCTGCTTACTAATTTATCTGCTTCTTCAATTACTTGTTTCATTTGATTATTAAGGCAATTATACCTTAAGCGGAAAAAGATTTAGAAACTGTTTAAATTTTGAAATATCAATATGCCGGAGGCATTATATATGGGTAGAATGCCATCAATTCAAAGCACATTTCGTCCCGTACGGGACGAGATAATCACCGATTGTTAATTTTCTAATCGGGTAGGAAGCGGCTTACACCGCTGTCCCCCCACACCACCCGGCAT
>CAZOHR010000298.1:0-4824 GCA_964579045.1 uncultured Bacteroidales bacterium
CAGCTCGTAATTTTGATTTATGTCGAGTATAAAAACTTCTGCAAGCTTTTTTGAGGTAATTGTCGCTTGAAATTAGTTAAAAATACAACATGCAATTTCTATTTTTAACAGACACGTTAACGAAAAACTGCAAAAGCAATTTCTTCTTTTAACGAGGATCCTCGACGAATGACAAAAATCGTAGATTTTTTATTCTTCGGGATGTTAAACCCAATGATTACAGATTACTGACCCAATGACCTACCGATAAGGTGACTGAGGGATTTCGATTTTTCATCGAAATTGTCTCGAAGTCACCGACTACAAATTTTACCGACCACCGATTACAAAAACACCAAATGCAAAAACTAAACTCTAATTTTTACATAATACCTAAATAGTTAAGATAAATCTTAATCTAACTGTTCATTCAATCTGTTAATTTCCGCTTGTCTTCCCACTAGAATATTAATATATCTTGCAGTGTAATCATTTGGATATTTTTCGTAAGCTTCCTTTGCTGTTTGAATAGCAAGATCTATGTTATCATTAAACTCGTGATATAAAGCAAGATTGTGAAGTGCATAAGCAGCTAGTTTAATATCATCAGAAGTTTTCAATTGACTCCAAATTTGGTATGCTTCTTTCCAGTTACTTTGTCGTATGTATTTAACCGCCAATTTCATTTGGTCGTTTCTAGTACGAAATACTGTTCTTGGTTCTGTAGCCCAAGTTGGAGAAATTCTTGAAGCATACATATAGCCAGCAAAAGCACCTGCTTGTTCTACAGCATCGCGCTTCGAAGGAATTTTGTTTTTTGCTTCGGTTTGTGTGTCAGCTGTATAGTCCCAAAGTTTAGCATCACGAAATGTATTTTGGTCAATAATTTGTTTTTTCACAGGATCATAAATTCTCCATCCTGCATCGATATAAACCTCAAGTCCTTCTTTGTATCTTTGTTTTTCAACTTTTTTACCATCAACAGTTGTAGTGTAGTTTTCAACATTTGAGAAATATCTAGTGTCGGAGTCAAAAGTTTCTAAAACAATCAGCAAATCGGAATTGTAATAATTTGTAATTTTTAAAACGGTGTCCCATTCTAGTGGTAACGGCCATTCTTTAGTTCCAGTGCCACCAATTTCAAAATTCTCTGCATAATTTGCCTTATATTTTGGTGCTTCATTTACTGAAACAGAAAAATTAGCAACACAGTTATAGGATGCGTTTCTATCCTGATGAATACCTTCGCCAGTAAATAAGCCTTCGACAAAATTGCCACCTTTGCTTCCTTTTCCGGGTAGACTACGATTAATAACTGTTATCTTTTCATGATCACCAGGAATATTAATTTGAGCTGGTTTTAACACGTCTATACTTACTGTTGTGGTCTTACATGAAATTATAAGAATCGAAATAAGTATCACCAAGGGGTATAAATTCTTTTTCATAGTTTTAATTTTAAACATTTTATGCAAAAAATATTCCTAAAATTTATTATTTAATCTTGACAAAAATGTGCTTAATGTGTGTTTTTTCAACTTCACGCTCATCAATATCAAAATGTTTCTTTAATGATTTAAACAGGGGTGTAAGTTTTGTAAAACCATAATTTCTAGGGTCAAAATCTGGTTTTTTCTTAATTATCAACGCACCTACTTCGGCCATAAATACCCAACCACTTTCGTCTGCAAGATCTTCTACACTTTTTTTGAGAAGCATGATTAACTCATTGCTGATTTTCTCATGCTGTGGCTGTTTTGCTTTATCTGTTTTTTCGGTTGGAGTTTTTGCAAGCTTTGGTGTATTTGGATTACCAATAATTTCGATATAAATAAACTTATCGCAGGCTACAATAAAAGGATTTGGAGTTTTCTTCTCTCCTATTCCAACAACGAGAGAGCCAGATTCTCGTATTCTTGTAGCAAGTCGTGTGAAATCACTGTCGCTCGAAACCAGACAGAAACCATCTACTTTCTCGCTATGTAAAATATCCATAGCGTCAATTATCATAGCCGAATCGGTTGCATTTTTACCTGTTGTATAGCTATATTGTTGAATTGGTGTTATTGCATGTTCGAGCAAAGCAGGTTTCCATCCCGAAACTGTAGGTTTTGTCCAGTCTCCATAAATTCGCTTAATTGTCGGAATACCAAGTTTTGCAATTTCATCAAGCATTCCCGAAATATTTGAATACGGAATATTGTCTGCATCTATCAATACAGCAAGTTTTAAATCAGTTTTTTCTTTCATAGTTTCGATTATATTACTCAAATATTTGTTTAAGTAAAGTTGGTGTAGCAAAGGTAGTAAAATAAAGCGTATTATTCTAAACAAATGCTATCAATTCCAAACACATAGTCTTCGATAACCATAAGTTCTTTTGCAGTTTCAGATCCATTAAATCCGAAAATATCTTCATAAGTGATTTTTTGGAGATACTGTTTTTGAAATTCTTTTGCCACCGGCATATAAGACCAATGCCATTTTTCTTCTTTATATCCTTTTATTCTACCATTAGTATAAACTTGATAAAATCCAAACTCTGCAGCATGGTCAACAAGCCATTGATATGATTTTCTACCCTGCTCGGTTTCAAAATAGTTTAATTTTGTACTCATCATATCCACATCAGTACCCCAATGGTGTCTCGAAGTTCCTGGCATGGCAAGATAATTTAAAACAGATTTTGCTACACTTGTTGGATTTGAGGAATTATAATATCGCTGATTCCATAACCATTTCTGCACATCAAAGGTTCTAACCGCCGAGATTATTCCAAGATTTATACCTTCTTTAGCAGCAGCTTCATACATTGCAATATATGGTTGTATTACATCTTTGTGAACATATTCGACTCTAAGTAAACAGTATTTTTGAGGTACGATAACAAACAATGAATCTTTCTCTGGTTGATATTTTCCTAGCAAGTGTTCTTTCGAAATGTCAGGATATTGCGAAATGATTGTATCTGCTGATAGAGTATCCTCAATAATAGAGGGCGTGGTATTATTAACAGAGTTCTTATTTTCGGTTTTTGTGGAACAAGAAATCAGGCTTATCGCAATTGCTATTATTATAAAGTTCATTTTATTCATTTAGTAATTGTAATATTTCTTTCAAAATGCTTTCTTTATCCAATCCATATTTGTGAAGCAGTTCTTGTGGGGTACCCGATTCTCCAAAGCAGTCGGGAATTCCAACGATTTTCATTTTTACAGGATAATTTTGCGATAATACTTCTGCTACAGCAGAGCCTAATCCGCCGATTTTCTGATGCTCTTCAAGTGTAATTATTTTATTTGTAGTTTGTGCTATTTTGATAATCGCGTCAGAATCAATAGGTTTGATGGTGTGAATATTTAGGACTGCTGCAGAGATTCCCAATTTTTCGAGTTCATTAGCTACCTGAAGACCTGTCCAAACCATAGAACCTGTTGCAATTATTCCAATATCAGAGCCTTTGCGTAAAACCTGAGCTTTTCCGATTATAAAATTGTTTTCTTGAGTTGTAAAATTAGGAACAGGCTCTCTTCCATAGCGAATATAACAAGGTCCATCTAAATTTTTTATTGCAGCAATTGTTGCAAGTCTGGTTTGATTTTCGTCACAAGGACTTAACACTGTCATTCCGGGTAATGATCTCATTACAGCGATATCTTCTAGAGCTTGGTGTGTTGCTCCATCTGGACCTACCGAAATACCGGCATGTGCACCACCAATTATTACATGTACATTGTTGTAACAAACCGAGACTCTAATTTGATCTGCTGTGCGCATAACTGAAAAGGCGGCATAAGTTGAGAATACTGGTATTTTTCCTGATAATGCTAATCCTGCGGCTACAGCAACAGTGTTTTGTTCTGCAATTCCCATTGAAAAAAATCTTTCAGGAAATTTTTCTTTAAAGTAATTCATACCCACAGAATTTGTAATATCTGCCCCCAAACAAACAATGTTTTTATTTTTCTCTCCTGCTTCGGCTAAGGCTTTACCAAAACCATTTTTCATAGGAGATTTCGGAGCATCCCAAACTATTTGTGACATATTCTTACTTAAATAATGATTTTATTATTTTTGGTCATCGGCATACCACTCTGCGTACGAGTTGGTAGTTTCATGAAGTTTAATGCTGTACAGTTTTATATCCATAGGTAATAATGGTTGTATAATTTCGGCAAAATGGATTACCATATTTTCAGCTGTTGGTTGAAAATCTACAATATGTATTCTCTTAAAAAGTTTATTTTCAGTTTCAAAATAGCTGGTTTCTTCTTTCTTGTTTAATAAAATACTATGATCAAATTTATCCACAATATTTGGCTTAACAATTTGTTTAAGATTTCCAAAATCCATTACCATTCCAAGTTTCGTTGATTGCTCATCAGAAATTGGTTCTCCAATAATCGTAACCGAAAGTTTATAAGTATGTCCATGTACATTTCTGCATAATCCATCATAATTGTGAAGCGCATGTGCAGTTTCAAATTCAAACATTTTTGTTACTCTAATCTTGGTCATAAATATGTTTTTTAGGTGTAACAAAGGTAAGAAAAAAAAGTTTAAGAGAGTGGTGGTGTTATTGGTGGCAAATTAGAAATTTGTAAGTTTGTTTTTAGCGATTATTTTGCCGTTGTTTTTTTAGGGTCAAGCAATATTTCTGGGGGGAAGCAAAGTATAGTGACAACGATTAATCGAATTATGCGATGAATAATCGTTGTTGCGACGAGCGCACAATGTCATTAAGTTAAGCCAATTAACACAGCTTATTATTTTATACGCCTTTAGTTGTGCAAAAGGTTAATGCCCTCTTATGTTTGCAAAATTAAAATTAATAAATTTTATTTA
>CAZOHR010000299.1:0-4815 GCA_964579045.1 uncultured Bacteroidales bacterium
GCATTTCCATCAACAACCCAATCGGTGCGATAAACCTGATAATTATTTCCATAAGAGCTAGTTTGATTTGCCCAATAATCTGCCATTGCTTCAAAATCTGCATATCGATAATCGCTCATTGGAACTCTAGAGACTAATATTTTATCAACGTCCAACATCTTTCCCCAACAATCAATATGCTCAATATAATCATCCAATGGATCTTGAACAAGATGGTAATTTGTTATTCCCAAATATTCTTCAAACATTGTATCGATTTCTAAATCAGACAAACCTGGGTTTTCTGTATTAACAAGATCGCATGATGCAGAAATTCCCATTCCATCTGTCATATAATTACCTCCTGTGTGCTCTAGGTTCATTCCAAAAACGTCCATATTAAAGTATTGACCAAGCTCAACAGGGACTTCGTCGTCATTTACTCTTTGCGGTCTGTTATAGGGAAAATCTACAATACCAACCTCTTTGTTTGCTCCATACTCTATGAACCATGGACTATAATCACGTGTCCATTGAGAATCCACAACAGCATCAACAAATTCAACATTATCCATATTTACACCAGCATTTTGAAGTAAGGTTGAGACAGAGGCCTGCTCAGACAGTGGACACAGAATATAAACAATAACGTAGTCTGATAATTCAGAAATGAGATTAGTCGGAATTTCAAAACTATCAGGATAAGAAATTATCACTCCCTGGTTACTTTCAAATTCGGCAATATTCCTAACTGGTCCAGCTGGAGGAGCAGTTTCGACAAAAGCTTTACTTTTTTGGTCAAGATATTTAAACTCATCAGCACTTATCATGTGATATTTACTTTGCAGTTCGGGAGGGAATATCTCCTGTGCAAAACTTACTGCGAAAATGGGAACAAACAATAATGTAAAGATATATCGTGTCATAATTTTTAAGTTAAAAAAATGCCGGTCAATGCCGGCATTTAAATTTTTAAATTGTATTTTATTTGCTGATAATTAGATTCTTGTGATAAGTTTCTCCTGTTGTAGTAATCTGTACAATATATAATCCGTTTGAATATTCTGCTGTGTTTAGAATAATTGAATTAGAACCACTGTAGAGGTTAAACTCGTTTGAATATTCAAACACAATCTGGCCGTTAGCATTCATTACTTTAATAGTTGCTTTTGTATCTTCGGTAAGATTAACATTTAGATAAGCGATTTCATTTGCAGGATTTGGATAAATTTCAACATTGTTTTCAGTAACCGCAATATTTGTATTTATTATAGAAACAGAACTTTGGTGAGCTGGTAATTTAATGTTGTCAACCCAAGCACAGTCGCTTCCGTTTGTAATATAGTTGTCTTTTACGTAAATCCATTGCAATTCTCTGTTTCCAGCAGCAACAGCGTAGGACTGCATACTCCATGCTACCTCACCACACCATTTTCCTTTAGAAGAACCATCAATTAAAAACTCGAGATAATCATACATCGTTCCCCATGATTCTGGTTCGCTGCTTACTTTTTTGTAGAACTCAACATTATCCGCATTTAAAACATCAAGATTGATGATAAGAACAGATTCTCCACCAGATTCTGTTAATGCACCTGATTTTGCAGAGTGTGTTCCTTCATAAACCTGATCAGTAGCTATAGTCCATGGATTAGTTGCAGCAATTTCCCATTCATATGTAGTCATGGTATTTGATTCCCAATCTTCTATTTGCATACCTGCAGGTAAACATGTACTAAGATTAGCGCCATATAGCCCAGTAGTTAACACAAAATTGAAACATACAGATTCCCCAGTAGGAATGTCTTCACCAACAATTACTTCAAACCCAACTTCATTAGGGGTGTTAATTGACTGAGCATCGATGTTTGCTTCATTATTATTTATTGTTACGAACTCGTTGATACTACTTACTGATAATAATCCAGCAGGTGAATTTGAATGTCCTGAGTTGAGAATTTCAACATAAATTGTGACGGTTTCGCCAGCATCTAGTGTTCCATTATTATTTCCAGTTTCACTATCGTCAACAGACACGAAACTTAATTCCATATCAGGTGCATTTACTGGAATAGTGTAATTGGCAGACCACTCATTAGAATTATTATCTGTCATAACCATGCTAACAGCAAGATTTGTTTGATCTTCAATGCCGTTTGGAATTATTACAGAAAATGCCCAATCTTCAGTAATGGTTTCTGATACAGTGATATCTCCAAATGCTTGATTGTTGTCAGGAATAGTTACGCCAGGATTTGAGATTGAAATTGTAGCTTCAACACTTTCAGCAACAACAACACCAACATTTGTTAAAGATTGATTAATATAAATAGACTCATTGTAATCTGCAAGTAGATTGTTATTTCCATCTGCATCATCAATTTCATAACCAGCATTTACAACATAAGGTCCATCAGGAACTATAACTAAAACATCTTCCTGATAGGTAACTTTATTATAAGCTGTTACAGTAACTTTCATATTTCCAGGTGCATCAAAAGGCACAATGTCAATATTTGCCGAACCTCCAGAAACATATCCTGTTCCGATAATCTCAACATCAGCACCATTTAATTTTGTTAAAGAAACTAGTGCTCCTTCTATATCACAATTAACCTGAAAACTTGTAGTCCCAACAGTTAGTGTTGATCCGTGATTGATAGTCATTACTTCTGGAGTTGTTGTTCTAACCATTAATGAAGGGTCCCCAAAGATAAGCCAAGTATCAGCCATTGCTTGTCCTTCACCACCTTCTTGAATCATCAAGAACATACCATTGAATGATAACCCCCCGAATGTTCTTTTAATATTTCCAACATAAGATTCCATAAGAATGTCGTTCATTTCGTCTTGACCAGTCATTGGCTCATTCCAACTTTGATTAATTGTCGCAGCAAGAAATGCAACAGCCCCTGCAGGACTTCCACCACTTGTCGCTCTTAACCATGCTTCAGCGAAACAAGTATTACCATTAAAGTCTCCGTTCACACAAGCAACACTCCATACAAAAGGAAGCTTTTTAACATTGTTAAGGGCATCCACTTCCGTGTTTGTAAAACTTGTATTTACCCACATTTGAGTATCACCATGACCAATATAGTTACCTAAACCGATACCAGCATTAAACGCAGCAGAAATTTGTCCATTTGAACCACCGTCTTGATACACTGAAGTTACAGTATATCCATAATTTTCTAAATCTGCTTTTATGTTATTCATATGCACTGCATCAGACTCTCCACCATCATGTCCTGTAGATCCTCCACCTTCATTTGAAGCAGATCCAAAAGCATTACCTAACCATGTATCACCTGTGCTTAGTTCCTTTTCGTATGAAACTGTTCTTTCTACTTGAGTTTCAATATCTGCTAGGGAATTTCCTGAGAAACGACCAATAAACGCATCTGCATATCCATCACTTCCAGCAAGATATACATAACCATTGTCTGAATCGTTACCACTGACAGTCATTGTTGGAACATCTGCAGCATCACCAATAAGTAATACATAAGATAATCCATTTGTGTTATAATAATTCTGGATATATGTTTTTACTTGAGCAGATGTCGTTCCGATACTAGACATAAGGACCATTTCGGTTTCGATACCTTTTTCTCGTTTCCAAGCAATGTATGAGTCCATTGCTGATGCGTAAGTGTCTTTAGCAATTATTAACAAGTTACCAGGTGTACCTTCATTGAGAGGAGTGTATTTTGAACTAAGTTGATAATTTATAAAAGTAGAACCATAAATGTTGTTAAATTCGTCTGTTCTTATTCCTTTTGTTGTGGTTAGTTCATTTATAAATGATTCGTTTGTGAATTTAATTTTTACAATTATCTCATTATAAATTCTGAGTTCATTGTTTATTGCGTTGTACACAAATGGAAAGAAAGTAATATTGCTGCCACGAATATCTCTAATGATATATGGCTCGCTCATTAAACTTTGATTCATTGGAAAAAACTCATTTGTTTGATATTCTCTACCGTATTCGTATGCAACAGTTGCGGGATCAATATTCCTGTAAATTGTTCCTTTCGATGGGGCAATATTTACATTACTGATAAGCTGAAATTCCGAAGAAATTACTTCGTATTTAAACCCGCCCAAATCTGGAATTGCTAACGCTTTTGTGATAAATGGCAAATCTGGAGAGCCTTTTTGATAGGTGTTGCGGCAATCAGGACTCTTTACAATCAATTCAGTGCCATTTGGAGTTGTAACTTCGTCAAATCTGTAAGAGTTAACATTTAGTTTAATTGTCATTCCATCAGCAGAATGTTCGAGAATCTCAATACTGTAGGCTTCTGGTTGTGTGGAATTAAGTTTTGTCCAAGACTGTTGGCCGAAAACCAATACAGAAAAACATAATAAAATCGAAACAAAGGTAAATTTTCTCATAAATCAAATTTTAAAATACATCAAATAGACAACCATAATTAAAATCGGTTGCATCAATTTTGTAAAAATAAGATTATTTTTTTTAACAATTTACTCTATTAGTTGATATTATACTTTTCGTGTGTTTATAAGATAGATTTTTGAAGTGGCATTACGTTTCAGGATTATATTCGTTAGTCTTTATGGAATTAAATATTTGGTATGTTGTTAGATTTTTATCGTGTCGGGGTGGCAGGATTACTAGGTCTATAAATATTTCTGGGGGGAGTAGTTTTGTTTTAGCACATTGCAGCAGAAACTTGCGGGCTTTAGATACTAGTTAGCTTAGGTGGTTGCTTCACCGCTCAAAAGCGGTTCGCAATGACCATGCCGACCTAAGGCAGGCATGGTCATTGCGAGTAGGCACCCCAAAATTGTGGCATAATGCGAAGA
>CAZOHR010000300.1:0-4814 GCA_964579045.1 uncultured Bacteroidales bacterium
AAACTGTTTTTATTCTTACTTTACCAGAACATACATTTATTTCGAGCAGTATTGTTCGAGATATTATAAAAAACAAGGGAAATCTGACACCGTTTTTACCTAATTGTATTAGCGATAAGGACTTGTAATAAAGATTTCATAGGACTCTTATCTATTTGTGAGTTTATAAATTTGGGCTTATCGTGAATGATCAGGTTTAACTTATTGGAGCTAGGAAAAACTTTGAGAGTTCAATTTTGAATATTTGGTATTACTAAAGTGAATCTCCTTTTTTCCTTTTACCTGAATCAATAGGGATATTATTTTTCGCAATATAATCTTTCCAATCTTTGCATTTAACCGTTGACAAAGGACCTGTGCGCTGATAATAGTGACACAGAGCAGCTGCAAGTCCGTCGGTAGCATCGAGTTTTTCGGGAAGTTCTTCGATTTTTAGTATTCTCTGCAGCATACCAGCAACCTGCTCTTTTGAGGCTGCACCAGAACCAGTGATTGAAAGTTTTATTTTTCGTGGTGCATATTCGTAAATAGGAATCTCACGAGTTAGTGCAGCAGCAATAGCAGCTCCTTGTGCACGCCCAAGTTTAAGCATCGACTGAACATTCTTTCCCTGAAAAGGTGCCTCTACAGCTAGTTCGTCGGGGTTAAATCCATCAATTAACTGAATTGTTCGCTCAAAAATATGTTTAAGTTTAATAAAGTGTCCGTCCATTTTCCGCATATCCACAATACCGAAACCGATGCATTCCACGATTTTACCTTTTTCATGAATGACACCATACCCCATTATATTAGTTCCAGGATCAATTCCTAAGATAATCCTATCCTTTTTTAACTCAGCCATTAAGGATTACTTGTTAGGTTTCGTAAATTCTTGCGTGCATCCACAGTAAAAATACTACCTGGGAAATCAGTGATAAGTTTTAGATAAGCATCTTTTGCAGCAGCTTTATTATTCAGTTTTTCCTCTACTACGGCATACTTAAAAAGTGCATTGTCGGCAAGTATATCATAGTAATATGTAGTAGCTACCATATTAAAAAACTCTGCTGCTTTAATATAATTTCCTCCCGCTTCATATATCTCGCCCTTACGATAATAAACATCATCAATAAGACCATGAGTTGGATAAAGTGCAATCACAGAGTCAAGAGTTGCAAACGCTTTTTCGTATTGTTTAGAGAAAATATAAAAATCGGCTCGAGCAAAAATCTGCATCGTAACTTCTGTAGTGTCGAGATTATAATTATCAGCAATAAACAAACTTAACTCCATAGCATCATTTGCAATAAGTTTTGAAGTACTCGCTTTTAACACATCGAGCTGCGCTTGTGCCCATTTGAACTGTCCTGTATAATACGCAAGTTTGGCTTTTTTAAATCTAGCCTCGTGCCCGATCGGACTTTCTAAGTATGATTTCTCAACCTGTGCATATGTGAGGATAGCGTCCCATGGGTTGTTATTCAAAAAGTATATGTCGCCTAAGAGCAATTTTACAACCTGCTCTTGCTCTGGAGTAAACCTACGTTCAGTGATGCTATTTGTGATTAATTCGATTGCCTCATCATACTTGTTAAGATAGAATGCTTTTACATTAATCAGAGCATAAATAACTTTGTAAGATTCTTTTCTCATCACAACAGTTAGAGATTCTTCCAGCATGAGTTCCAGCTTAATAAGCTCATCTTTTTGCGGACTAATTCTAGTAGTTGTTTGAGTATAAAGCACATTAAGATTCTCGATGTATGCAACATTGTAAAATGGATTTTCTTTACCCTTAGCTAGTATATAAGCATAAGCCTCCATTGCCAAATCGTATTCGCCATTTTCGAAGAGCAGCATACCAAAGGAAACTATATCATTTTCGCCCGCTTTAGTTCTTTTATCAATAGAGTATAACTGATTTAGTGCCTGTTTATATCGTCCAGATTGAGAATACTGCCAGATTAGTAATTGATTGAAAACCATATTTTGTGGATTTTCCTGAATCTTTAGCAACAACATCGATTCAATAATCTGATCTATATTTTGGTCAATATCGTTTGCCATAACATATTGCAATCGAGATTCAATATTAGCCAGCGACTCAGGATTTTTTTCAAGATGTCGCAAATACTGAGTCATCATCCTTTCATAATCGTGCTGCATATAATACAGATTGCCTAGATCCATACTAAAATCGGCGCCAGCATATCTTTCACCAGCCATATATGCTTTTTCTGCATATTCAAATTGTCGGTATCCAATAAATGCTGCGGCAGCACCCATTGCAGAGTTTTTGTTTGTTTTAACAATACTTACAGCAGACTCGAATTCTGTCTTGGCTTCTTCAAAACGATTCGAAGAATAGTATGTCATTCCCAAATCAATAACAAGATAAAAATCGGTTTTATTTTTTTTAATTTCTTTCTTAAGGAACTTCTCTGCGGTATCAAAATCTTTAATCTCGGTTAAACAGCGCAAGTAGTAGTCGCGATTATTTTTATATCCAGTTTCACGATAAAGTTTTTCGTATAGTACAGCCGCTTTATCATATTCCTGGTTCTGATAATACTTTAGAGCAAGCTGGGCATCGGCATTTTGCGCCTTTGCCGAGAGCTGAAACAAAAAGAAAATTCCAGCCAAAAACAAAAAATATTTACTTATACTTTTCTTCAAATTCACTTCTAAGTTTAATAATCATCGGATGTAGCTCCTTATACAATTCGGCATGAATTCTCCCGTATTCTACTTTTGAAAGAGCCGCTTGCTGCAGATTAGTAAGAATTGAATCTTCAACATGAACATATGAATCAATTTCTGTATCTTCAAAGAAACCTTCTTTAATGTCATGCTGTAGATTTGTTATTTGCAATCTCGACAGTTCAAGTTCTTCAAGAATTCCTGCAATATGTTCTTTATGAAGCTTTTTAAAACATTTATCCACCACACCATAGCGGTAAATTAGGTCCATAATCGAGTCGGTTCTCTCAAAATTTGCTGGTAGATTCTCAAAGAAGGAAATATACAATTTTGTTGTATCGTAAATCTGTCGATATGCTTCAATTTCTGGAGCAGTAAGCATATTTTTAACAGAATCTACTCTTGCTAACATTTCCTCAGTTTTTCTAATTCCCTCTTTTTGTTTCTCCGATTTACACGCAACAAAAAACACAGAACTTATAAGCAATAGAACTATTAAGTTTTTCATTTATTTACTAATTAATTCAAAACCTGTAAACGCTCTCAATACCTCAGGAACAACAATACCATCTTCTGTCTGATAGTTTTCGATAATCGAAGCCATAATTCTAGGAAGAGCCAAGGCACTACCATTTAGACTATGTGCCAGTCTTGTTTTCTTATCATTGTCTGGTTTGTATCTCAGTTTAAGTCTGTTAGTTTGAAAATCCTCAAAATTCGAGACAGAACTAACTTCGAGCCATCTTTCTTGGGCAGCAGAGAAAACCTCAAAATCGAAAGTAAGAGCAGAAGTAAAGCTAATATCTCCGCCACACAATTTTAGAATTCTGTAAGGAAGACCCAATTTCTGTAGAAGACCTTCAACATGAACTTTCATCTCTTCGAGCGCGGCATATGATTCTTCGGGTCTGCGAATCTGAACTATTTCAACTTTATCAAATTGATGAAGACGATTAAGCCCTCGAACATGAGCACCCCAAGAGCCTGCTTCGCGACGGAAACATGCAGAGTATGCCATATTTTTAATTGGGAAATCTTTTTCACTCAAAATAACATCACGATACAAGTTCGTAACAGGAACCTCTGCTGTTGGTATGAGGTAATAATTATCTACAGTAGCATGATACATTTGCCCTTCTTTATCGGGAAGTTGACCAGTACCAAAGCCGCTATCTTCGTTTACTAGCAGTGGAGGTAATATCTCAATATAGCCAGCTTTTTCGGCTTCGTCGAGGAAGAAATTTATCAATGCTCGTTGAAGTTTTGCGCCTTTTCCTTTATAAACGGGAAATCCAGCTCCAGTTATCTTTATTCCCAATTCAAAGTCGATTATATCAAGTTCTTTAATAAGATCCCAATGCGGCTTTTTAACTTTAAGATCTGGTATTTTCCCACCCTCTTTTACAATAACATTATCATTTTCGCCCTTGCCTGGAGGAACAGATTCATGAGGCATATTTGGGAGCTGAACGATAAGACTTTGCAATTCAACTTCGGCTGATGAAAAACCAATTTCGAGTTCTTTCAATTGTTCTTTAAGCTCTACAGTTTTCACTTTTGAAGCATCTGCCTCATCTTTTTTACCCTGAGCGTATAACTGACCAATTGATTTTGATATATCATTAAGTTGATTTTGCAAATTATCTTTGCCATACTGATATTCCTTACGTCTATCATCACATTCGATGATTTTGTCAACTAAAACTGAGGCATCAAAGTTTTTAATTTTCAGTCTGCTGATCACTTTTTCCTTCTCTTCTCTGATAACTTTTAATGTTAACATACAACTAAATTTAATGTTGCAAAGTTACTAAAACAAATCTCAATAACCAAATCTTAACGGATCAAGCAATATTATTGGGAATTAAAACAACTTTATTGTGTTGAAGAATTTTTACATAACTATAGCTGTTTCTTTTTAAAGTAGCTTTTTCATTTTTGTCATCGCCACAACTGAACCGCCACAGGCGGTGAACTCGTGAACACCATTGAAAATAATAAGTTGTGTGAACAAAAACGAAACAAAAAAGGCTAGGAACCGGAGCTCACGAGCTTGCGAGTAAAAACGATGCTTCCATCGCTCTCCGTCCAAGCATAAGAACTGTATAGCCACCTGGCAAAATCAAAGCCCC
>CAZOHR010000301.1:0-4806 GCA_964579045.1 uncultured Bacteroidales bacterium
TTTGATTATCTGTAAACTTCTGATGTGTAGATATAGGTCGCCGCTATGCGGCTGGTGTGACTAGATAGCTGTTCTAAGTTACAATTAGGTCGCCGCTATGCGGCTGGGAAAATTCTGCCGGACTATTTTTAACTTTCCATCGTCCGCTTTTCAGGACATGGAAACGTTGAAAAAGTTGTGGAGTTGCTTTTTAGTTCTATCGACGTTTACATTGCCACATTGATTTTTTATCAGGATAAAGATTTTTGTCGGCAATGTAAAGTCTGGTTACTGCAGGCTTGTTTAGTTTCTAGGTCACTGCTCAGTGTGGCTGGTGTTACTAGATAGCTGTTCTAAGTTACAATTAGGTCGCCGCTATGCGGCTTGCCAAAACCAGATGGTTAATAATTAAATCACTAATTATTTTATGCTAAATTGTTATTTATTATTTACGAGTGCTTCGGTTTAAGTTAGCAGTTTGTGAACAGAGTGCTTCTCCGCCAAAAAGCGGTTCGCAATGACCATGCCGACCTTAGGTTGATATAATCATTGCGAACCGCATCTCTATATACTTTTAGGATAGCTGTAGTTTAAATATTTCTTCAGAATAATCCGTATTTATTGGCGTTGTGATTTAAAATGGAATTCTTACACCTGCATTAACCATGAAAGATGCTGGTATGTCAATATCAACAGCCACTCCATTTGCAGATGTTGCTGGCAAATTAAATTTTAAATCGGCAAAAATATAACCAAAATCAAAGTCCTTTTCAAGTCCTAATCCAGGGCCAATAATCCAACTGCTTAGTAATTCGAATTCGCCATCAGTAACTGTCGTATAATAAAGGTCTGAGTCATAAGTACCTACCTCAGTAGTTGCTGGGGCTAACATTAATCCTAAGTCAATAAAACCATAAAAACCAAAGTCACTTTCATAATCACCCACAAAATAACGCTTTGCACCGATAGTGAGATTTGCAAACTTAATTTTATAAAACAAGTCTACGTCTATTGTGCTTGGATCAGTTGTACTACTGTACGAATATCCGTATGTAGTAGATTCTAATGTGTTGCCGAAATAATAGGACGCACTGCCTGTAAATACAGTTTTATCGTCCATTGGATATTCCCCCTTAATTCCCACACCAAATGTTTTTATACCAGTACCTCCAAATAGATTCATGTATGATACCTGTCCGCCCATACTAAACTGAGAAAAAACCTCAAATGAAATAAATAACACAACTAAGATTAAAAATACTCTTTTCATAATGTAAAAAATTAATATAAATAAAAAAATAAAAATATTCAAATATCAATTCCAGCAGTCGTAAACATATTTGATACTATCGCATATAACTTCTTGACAATCAATTAAGTATGATAATTTGAAATAATCCAAATAATAAAATACCGATGTTGTAAAGATAAAAATATTTTTAATAATTAAAAAACAATTTATTCATATAATAAATTAATAAATTTAAAAAAATCTAGTATAGTTTAATAAATCTCTTTTTCTCGATTAAATTCCTTTACCTTATACGTGTAAAACGCTTATGATGAGCACTTTAAAAATCTCACCTCTACTTTACAACCAATTTCAATAAGCCAAGACCTTTTTTTCGAAGTGAAGCAACCGAACCGCCAGCTGGCGGTGAGCTCGCTTCGACTCGGCTCAGCGCAACGCACGTTAGTAATCCCCCAGATTAGCAGAATTAAAAAAATAAATTTTCCCCTTGATTTTTCACAATTAAAAACTTTTAAGTATCTTTACACCAGAAAAACCACAAAAATGAAAAAAGTTAGAGTTTATTTTTGGTTAAAGACAGCAGGAATTCTATCTGCCCTAATCGTTATGCTTATCGGAACTCCTGGTTGCAGGAACAAACGTCATCAAACAAAATACGGACCGCCACCTATTAATTATGATGAAACGGTTACAAAATATGGTATTCCTCCAGCAGAAGACTCAACTTATTATGATCAAACTATAACCAAGTATGGCATCCCTGTTGATTATGATATTGAGGAAATTCCTGATACTACAAAAAATCTGAATAACTAAGAGGCTGAAGATAATCTTAAATGATCAAACCAAATAAGCTACGCAGAAGAATTGCTCAGAGCTTGCATAATCGTTATGTAAAAGCTCAATCTGAATTACACGAATTAAATTATTTCTTTTGGGAGTGCACATCAAATTGCAATCTCTCATGTTTGCATTGTGGCAGCGATTGTAAGATAATTCCAGATGTTAAAGACATGCCAGCGGCTGACTTTCTTAATGTTGCAAAACAAGTAGCTACCCAATACAATCCGCGCGAAGTTATGATTGTAATTACTGGTGGCGAACCTCTCATGCGTAAAGATTTGCCCGAAACTGGGCGTGAACTAGCAAAAATGGGCTTTCCATGGGGAATGGTAAGCAACGGATATATGCTTACTCCTGATCTTTTTCGCAAACTCCGAGATGGAGGACTTCGCTCTGCAACCATTAGTCTCGACGGTCTTGAAGAAAGCCACGACTGGATGAGAGGGAAAAAAGGTTCATTTGAAAGAGCGGTAAGCGCAATTTCGATGCTAGCAAAAGAGCCCGGTATGATTTACGACGTAGTAACATGTGTAAATCAGCGTAATATTGGCGAGCTTAATCAAATTAAAGATTTGCTTATAAGCATTGGCGTTAAACGCTGGCGATTGTTTATGATTGATCCTATTGGCAGAGCAGCCGAGAATCCAGAATTATTACTTAATCCGGAACAATTCAAACAAATACTCGATTTTATTGTCGAGAATCGAAATACAGGAAAAATCTCAACATCATACGGTTGCGACGGCTACCTCAACGAATACGAAACCAAGGTAAGAGAAGGTTTTCTTTTCTGCCGTGCTGGTATTCATGTAGCTTCTGTTTTGTCGAATGGCGATATCGGTGCTTGTCCAAATATCAATAGAGGATTTGTGCAAGGTAATATCTACAAAGACGATTTCTTGGATATTTGGAATAATAAATTCGAGATTTATCGTAATCGCAAACACTTTAAAACTGGAAGCTGTAAGTCTTGCAAAGAATGGAAAAACTGTAGAGGCGATGGTATGCATTTGCACGAACCAGGCAATGAAAATGTGCTTGTCTGCTATAATCGGTTACTTTGTAAGGCGAAATAAAGATGTCTGCTTTTACAAGAACCCCAACAATTTAATCATTAACTTAAGACATGCACAAAATGAGAGTAATTTTATGGAATAATAGAGCATTCGCTCTTTCTTTGGTATTAATGTTTACAACATTATTTATTTCCTGTACCCAGAAAAAGAATACTGAGCAGAATAAGCAAAATGATTTAATATCTTTAGACTATTCCTACAAAGTTGATTCAATTTATTGCCCAGAGATTACAAAAACACTAATTTGTTTTCAAATAGTTGAAGCGAGGGATTCCGTCTTTCTATATTTTCTGCCTAAAAATCAGAATAATATTAGTATTATTCATTATGAACCAGGAAGAAGTAAAATATACAAAACAGTTGAAATTCCAGAATCGTTAATCACTAAAAACGGTGATTTTCAAGATGTAAAAAGTTTTTATGTAATTAATCAAGACTCTATAATAATAATTCAGCAAAACTCTAATCTTGATTTTCGCTACACTTTATTTAGCCCAAATGATGATGTTTTGGAGACCCTTATGATAACTAAGGGAGAAAATCTAGTTTTCTTTAATGCAGATTTCACAAACTATTCCCCAAATTTCTCATATAATTCTAAAACTGGGGATTTATTTATTGATGTTGTAAGAAATGATGATGTCGAAAAAAGGGTAAAAACGATGGATACCGAACTACTATGCAAAATCAATATTAGAACAAAGAAATTTGACTTTGTTAACTTTAAATACCCTATTGAATTTGATGATTACTATTTTATTCCGACATCAGACAATTACTCATATAGCTTGATAGATGATAATATTCTATTTTCATTTCCATACATTTCTGAATTGATAAAATTCAATCTAACAAGTAATGAAATCTCAAGGATAAATATGAAATCAGAAAAAGAAACGCCATTCATATTATTCAATAAGAATCAATACGACAATTGCGGTCAGGAACAATATTTTGATCTGATTAATAAAACAAAGAACTTGTCATTTACTTACTCCAAATTAGTATGGAACAAATTCGACAGTAAGTATTACAGGTTTTATGAGCTACAACAAGACAGTACAAATGTGGATGGAATAGTAAATGAATATCGTGATAAAGAAATTGGATTTGTTGTTTATGATAAAGACATGAATTATGTTCAAGATATGGTTATTGGGAAAGTAGGTGAATTGATTGATCCGTTTATGAAAACAAGTTTCGCCAGCAAATATGGAATAATCATTTATAACAAAGTAGATTTAGCCAGTAATTGTCTAATAGTAAGTCGTTTGTCAGTAGAACAGTCTAAGTGATTTTGCCAAATCGAGTTTATAACGATTGTAAAATTGTAATAGCCTATCTTCGCAACATATAGCTCAAATTTTTTAAACAAATATATCATTGGCATTTTGCATGTCCGCTGTCTATTGTTCTAATGCTTACCGTTACTCTACCTTATAATTTATTTTCAACATAACTCAAACCTTCAATTTCGACCCCGAAGGCGGTGTAGTGAGCGTGGTCGAACCTGCGGTCGCACCAATAACACATTATTCTTAAGGAAATCACAAATCTAAAATTTAAATTTTGTAGCTCTTATTACGGATCTACAGACACGTCATCAAATTTTTCGTCCACAAGTTTGCTATTTTTTGTCAAAAAAAACAAAAGTAC
>CAZOHR010000302.1:0-4794 GCA_964579045.1 uncultured Bacteroidales bacterium
TCCTACGGACAAAATTGAAACACGACTGATGTTCTTTTTTACTGACGTTAAAGCCACTTCGGCTTGGCTCAGCGCATCGCCGCTGGGCTATAACTTTTTTTGCCCGTAGACATAAACAATCTGATTATCAACCAATCTAGTTATGAAAATCGAAAATCTTTCAAGATAATTGTCTATCCTTTAGAAAACTTGCTTAACTAAACGACATTGATTTGTGATTTAACTTCGTTGCGCCGCACTGAGTGTATCGAAGTGAGGGCTAAAGCCGTTGTGATTTGTTATTTGTGATTTCTGTCCCTAGTCTTCCAGTAACTTATTTGCCGCAAATTCAATTACATTATCAATCCCAGTATCTTCAGCATCATCAGATAAGATTACAGTGTAATCTGGGGGAACGCCATTTTCGTAATTCTCGCCATTTACGGCGATGGTTCTAGTAATTGAAAATCGATATGTCCAACCGTTTGGCAATTGACCGCCGTTTGGAAGTCCTAATCCGCCCCCAGTGGTATCTCCAACAAGAATAATATTATCATAAGCATAAGTACAAACCGAGAAAAATGAAGAAGCACTGTATGATCCTCTGTCTGTTAACACTGCAACCTTACCTGTATATTGTTTTTTGTCGCTTGTTCCCGAGAAAACTTGTTCGAGTGTTGTAAAATCATTATCATCAGGACCAGATTTAATCTGAGTTTCGTAAAGTAGCAAGTTTTCGGTTGAAAATCTTGAGAGAAGAGCAAAAACATTAGAAACATAGCCACCGCCATTTTGACGAATATCAATGATTAGACCTTCGGTATTTTTGTAACGATCCAGAATGTAATCGAGCTCAAAATCTGTAATCATGGAATTGCTAAAAGAGGAATATATGATATATCCAATTCGTTTATCTTTAATAAAATTATGTGAGAACGAACCAGTATTGTAATAATCATCTTTAAGATAGCTCTCTTTTATCACACGAGTGTCAATATTTACTGGTCCTAGCAGCGAAATGTCGAAATGCGAAACGTTAAATGTAGATACTAGATTAACATGCCCGTCTCTAAGTTCGTTTAACATATGACCCATGATTACAAAAAGGCTGTCGTCAGAGATGTCATTAGAAACCATTGGCGAGTACACTGAGTAAATACTATCCCAGTCAACATTTTTGTAATCCAGAAAAGCGTACTTTCTGTCCACTTCATTCCAGAGATATTCGAAAGTGTCAATTTGAGTTTTACCAGTTTCCTTTTCGAAAACGATTTTCTCACACGAATTGAATAGTATTATCGCGGTTGCACTAAATGCAATTATTATAGCTATGTTTTTCATATTAATTGATTTTATAAACAAGAGTAAATAAGAATACATGATTAGCGATGTCCACTGGGTTTTCTGACATTCTTCCTGTTGTTCTCATATTCCATAAGTAGGAATATTTTATCATGTTGCCATTTTTAAGAAGACGACTAATGGATAAATCAGAATTTATACCGCCAAAAACTTTGCCGCTCATCTCATAACCACTCAATAATTGATCATTGTTTAATGTTCCATTACCTGGATTTGTATAACCTGGACGATAGATAATTGTATAAACAGGAACGCCGATTTTGCCCGACAAAAGATAATGTTTTTCCTTACGCGTATATTTTATCAGCCATAAAAATTTCTTTTGTTTTTCTGGTCTAATGTACTGTTTCTCTATCCGGAAATTTAAATTAAAATCAGTAAAATTATTAAATGCAAAAGAAGCATTCATAAGTGCATTATTTATTCTAAGATGTGTTGAATTGGTTATCGATGTTCCCAAAAATTGATTTAGCATACCATCAGATGAACTTTCGTAATTACGATACCATGCAAATTCAAAATCAAAAATATTACCCGATCCATTAAATAAATCGTCATCAGTTGTTAATAAATAAAATCCATTAAGTGTTGTAAACTTCAAATTCCATAGATTTTTTTTGCAGTAGGCATTGTAATCAATAGCTACTGTTGGCATAAAGGCCGTATAAAAAAGTGGGGATGTTGATTGGTCTCGCATGCTACCAAAAGCTAAACCTCCCGAGATGCCGAGATAGTTCCCAGTAATTGATGAATTCTCAGTATTGCTTTGTTGAGCAAATACTGTTGCCGTTGCAAGGCAAAGAAAAATGTAAAGGAGCAATTTCTTAATCATATAACTCAGTTTTGTACAAAAATATACAAATCTGTCGATAGATTTTTATTGTGGGAATAATTATTTATTTTTGCCCGATAAAACTTTAAGAATGCGAAAGATTTACTGTATTGGCGAAACTGTATATGATATCATTTTTCAGAATGGGAAAGCAATTGAATCTCGTCCTGGTGGGCCAGTTCTAAACACTGCAGTGTCTCTCGGCAGATTAGGCGAAAAGGTATATGTTGTTGGCGACCAAGCCGATGATGCAATTGGTAACATTATTGCCGATTTCTTAGCTGAAAATAATGTATCAACAAAATATCTGACACTGTACAACGGTGCAAAATCTAGAATGTTACTGGCTTTTCTCAACGAACATAATGAACCTAGTTACAGTTTCTATAAAATCAGAGTCAACGAAGAAATTAAAATCACATTTCCCGAAGTTAAAAAGGATGATATCGTTCTTTTTGGTTCATTTACCTCTATTAAGAAGGAAGTTCGCGAAGATCTTGTAAATTGTTTGAAGGCAGCGCGTGAAGTAGGCGCTTTAATTATTTATGATCCAAATTTCCGACCTGTACATATTAAGATGCGTGATAAAGTAATAGACTATATTTGTGAGAACATTGCTTTAGCTCATATTGTTAAAGGCTCAAATGAAGATTTTCAGAATATTTTCGAATCTTCATCAGCACATTCTACCCGCGAAATTACTAAGAAGAATGGATGCGAAAATCTTATTTATACGGCTAATAAATATGGCGTAAACCTTTTCACTGGAGATTTTCATAAAATATTTGACGTTCCACGTATCGATCCTGTTTCTACTGTAGGTGCTGGAGATAATTTTGCTGCTGGTCTTATTTATGCATTAATTCAAGAGAATGTTTACGCTTCTGATCTCGAAACTTTAGACCATGATGTGTGGCGAAAAATTATAAGAGTTTCTATTGATTTTGCTATCAACGTCTGTCTCAGCTATGACAATTATATAGGTGATGATTTTGTTCTGGACTATGTGAGAGATGGGAGGATTAAGGAGTGTTAGGGGTTGATAGTTGGTAGTTGGTAGTGGGTAGTTGGTAGGAGTAGTTGGTAGGAGTAGTTGGTAGGAGTAGTTGGTAGGAGATGGCTGGTGGGAGGTGGTCTGCAATCGCTGCCGCTTATTGGAATACGGCGTTTGGTTTTATAAAAATCGTGGTTAGTAAAATGACACAGATTTTTGAACACTCTCGTGAAAAGGACATAGGTCTTTGAACAGTCTCACTCAATACTCCCAGAAGCTTACTAAAAACCCCATCAATTATCAAAAACGTTTTTGTAAAAACAGCACAACCTAAAACATAGAATAATCCCACTACCCACTACCACTACCAACTACTCCTACCACCTACCTCCAACCCCAAACCCACATTCCCCACAAACTCCACTAAATCCATCAGTTTCTGACTCAAAGCCTTTTCTTCTGATTAAAATATGACCGCATTTTGGACAAACTGTGTTGGTTTCGCCAGTCCTAACATTTCCAACATAAACATATTTTATCCCTTTCGACTTTGCAATTTCTGCTGCTTTTTCAACTGCTTCTACACTAGTTGGCTCAATGTCCTGCATTTTGTATGATGGGAAAAATCTGCTAAAATGTAGCGGAACGTCCGAAAATCCATTTGCAACTAGCCAATCGCACATTTCTGAAATCATCAGGGTGTCATCTGTCCAACCGGGAATTACCAGATTTGTTATTTCGAGCCAGACATTGTTTTCTTTTAATATCTTTAAAGTGTTTAACACAGGCTCTAAACTTCCTGTGGTCATCTTGCGATATGTTGAATCATTAAAACATTTCAAATCAATATTTGCTGCATCAAGGTAAGGAATAAGCTCCTTCAATGGCTCAGGATTTATATATCCATTCGAAACCAGAATGTTTTTAAGCCCTTTTTCGTGTGCAAGCTTTGCAGTTTCGAGCATAAATTCGTAAAAAACCGTTGGCTCAGTGTATGTATATGAGATTGATTTACAATCGTTCTTTATTGCAGTTGCTACAATTTGTTTGGGGCTAGCCTCAATAAATTCCGTTTCATCTGGACTTTTTTGCGATATGTGCGAATTCTGACAATTCTTGCAGTGCATATTACATCCAGCTGTACCAAACGAAAGAGTTGTTGTGCCTGGCATAAAGTGATAAACTGGTTTTTTTTCAACAGGATCAATATGTATTGCGACTGGCTTTCCGTAGGTCAGCGAAATCATTTCTCCACCATTGTTTGTGCGTGCATTGCAAACACCTGTTTGTCCGAGAACGAGTTCGCAAGCATGCGGACAAAGTGTGCAAACAACTTTTCCGTTACTTAACTTATCGTAGTACTTAGTTTTTTTTTTCGGGAAAAGTCCAAAATCCTTTTCCGAGAATATTATGGCTTCGTAAATATAAATATCTGCATCTTTCCAGCCAGTGTATGATAGTCCAGCTTTATCCTGCGAGCAATGACCGAGAAATTGTTCCAGCGTCCAGCCCGTTTCAGTTGCAACTTGTGGAAGAAATGTGCCGCCACGTCCATTCTTGCTAATGTATATGCCATGTTTGCCTAAAACAATTTGTTGTACCGAATCAATCTTTACCATTGGTGTTA
>CAZOHR010000303.1:0-4772 GCA_964579045.1 uncultured Bacteroidales bacterium
AAATACTATTCCGAAAAGGAACCTATTTTTGACCATTTCGGAATCGAAAAACAAATTAAAACTGCTTTTGGTAAAACGGTTCCTATGAAAAATGGGGCCTATCTCATTGTAGAGCATACCGAAGCGGCCCACGTTATTGATGTAAACAGTGGAAATAGAAGTAATTCTGAACAAGATCAAGAGGCAAATGCTTTTGACGTGAATATGATTGCTGCAGAAGAAATTGCTCGACAATTAAGATTGCGCGATATGGGAGGAATTATTATCGTGGACTTTATTGATATCCATGATGAGAAAAACAAAAAGAAGGTTTACGATAAGATGAAAGAATGTATGGAAGGCGAAAGAGCCAAATTCCATATAATTCCATTAAGTAAGTTTTGCATTATGGAGATTACCCGCCAAAGGGTAAGACCAGAAATGGAGATTAAAACTGCCGAGGTTTGCCCAGTCTGTAAAGGTTCTGGTAAAATAGGCGCAAGTATTAATCTTACCGACGAAATTGAAAACACATTGAAGTATTTAATCAAGAAAAAAAGCATAAATAGTTTGGTATTAAAGACACATCCTTATGTTTCTGCGTATCTAACAAAAGGACTTTTTAATTCAGTAAGAAAAACCTGGCAAAAATCATTTAATTGCAAGATTAAAGTATTGCCCATGATGTCATACTCATACATGGAATATCACTTTTTTAATGCAGCAGATGAAGAATTGTTTTACTAACTAAATTTTATTTTATTATGGCTGTAAAAAGAATGTTTTTGGTTTTAACGGGAGTTTTAGCCCTGTTGTTTAGTGTTAATACATTGTTTGCTCAGGTTGAGGAACCTGTAAAATGGACTTTCACTACTGAAAAGATTGACGATACACATGTTAATCTAATTTTTAAAGCTAAGATTGAAGACAAATGGCACTTGTATTCAGCGTATACTCCAGCTGGTGGTCCGATTGCGATGTATTTTTCTTTTGAAGAATCTGATGGATTTGTATTAGTTGATAGTATAATTGAAAGCCCAGAACCTCATACCGAGTTCGATGATGTTTTTGGGGTTGATGTAATGTCATTTGCGGGAGAAGTGTCATTTACACAACAGGTTGAATTACTTAATAAAGAAGGTTTTGTAATTAAAGGATATCTAGATGGACAGGCTTGTATTGATGGAAAATGTGTGCCCGTTACTGTTGATTTTGCTTTTGGACTAAACGGTGCAAAGGTTGATGCAAAAGGAGAGGTTATTGCTGAAGGAACTCCTGAAACACCTATGTTGGTTAAAGAAAATACATTTGGTAATGCTGAAGACAAAGAAAGTTTATTTTTCTTTTTTATTCTTGCGTTTTTGGGAGGCCTCTTGGCTATTTTAACCCCATGTGTTTTTCCAATGATACCGATGACTATATCTTTCTTTATGAAAGAGAGTAATAAAATTAAAGCTAGATTAAACGCTTTTGCTTTTGGTATCAGCATTGTTTTAATTTACACTTTTGCAGGTTCAATCCTTGCAATTATATTTGGTCCTTCAATCGCTAATTGGCTTAGCACTCATTGGATTCCAAACACAATATTCTTTTTAATATTTATGATTTTTGCAGCATCTTTTTTTGGAGCTTTTGAAATTGTGATGCCATCGAAACTAGTAAATAAGTCAGATTCTAAAGTAGACAAAGGCGGAGTACTTGGAGCATTCTTTATGGCTCTTACACTTGTTTTGGTTTCTTTTTCTTGCACTGGTCCTATTGTTGGAAGCATTTTAGTTGAGTCTTTCGGGGGCAGCATTGTTAAACCTATAATTGGTATGCTTGGATTTGCTTTGGCTTTTGCATTACCATTTACCCTACTTGCTTTATTCCCTGGGTGGTTAAAAAATATGCCTAAATCTGGTGGCTGGTTAAACACTGTAAAGGTAGTTCTTGGTTTTATCGAAGTTGCTTTTGGATTTAAATTTTTAAGTGTTGTTGATCAAACTTATCATTTAGGCTGGCTCGATAGACAAGTTTATCTTGCAATTTGGATTGTTGTCTTTACTATGATGGGATTCTATTTATTAGGTAAACTTAAATTTAAACACGACGATGATGTAAAACATATTGGAATAGGACGACTGGGCTTGTCAATGGTAACATTTAGCTTTGTCCTTTACATGATTCCAGGTATGTGGGGAGCTCCTCTTAAAGCGTTATCTGGTTATTTGCCTCCAATTACTACTCACTATTTTAATATCCCTCAAATGATATCAGATGGAAATAGTCAAATGCTGAAAAAATTGGGTATAGAAGAAGAAAATTCAACATGTGAAGAGCCAAAATATAAAGAAGACTTAGAACTGCCTTTGGGGCTTGTTGGATATTTTGATTATAAGCAAGCATTTGAATGTGCTAGGGCACAGAATAAACCAGTATTTATTGATTTTACTGGACATGGTTGTGTTAATTGTCGTGAGATGGAAACTAGAGTCTGGAGCGATCCAAGAGTTTTAGAGCATTTGAAAGACAATTTTATTGTTCTTGCGATGTACGTTGATGATAAAAAAATTGAATTGCCTGAAGAAGAGTGGTTTAAATCAAAGAATGACGGTAAAATGAAGAAAACCTTAGGACAGGTAAATGCCGATATTCAAATTGTTAATTTTAACAAGAACGCACAACCTTATTATGTTCTGATAACTCCAGATGGTAAAGTCCTTGCTCAACCTCGTGGATACGATCTTGATGCTGATAAGTTTGTTGAGTTTCTTGATAGTGGTCTCAAAGAATTTGAGAAGATAAATAAAACCGAAGAATAAATAAAAATATGTGAAATTAGCCTGGATCTACGATCTGGGCTTTTTTTTGCCATATACTCAAGGCTTGACTAGATAAGATGTAGTCTCTCTTAATAACTAAAGGAAAGATTCGGTAGTTAATTCATTAATTCTGCAATAAAATCTTTGCGTTTTCTATTGCTTGTACGCTAAGTTTTTCCCCACTAATCATTGAAGCAATTTCATTAAGTCGCTCTTCAGCATTGAGAACTTTAATATTTGTATAGCTTCGTTTGTCATCACTGTGTTTATAAACTTTGTAATGTGTTCTTCCCATGGCAGCTACTTGTGGTAAGTGAGTTATGCTGAGAACCTGAAAATCTGTAGAAAGTGTATTCATTATCTTCCCCATCTTTGAAGCAATTTCGCCAGAAACACCAGTGTCAATTTCATCAAAAATTATTGTGGGGATTTCGGCAGCTTTAGCAATTACAGATTTTAAAGTTAACATTAATCGCGAAAACTCTCCCCCCCCGCTACCGCACGATCAATGTCATTAAGTTAAGGATTTTAGCAAAAAATAAAATGGGAATAAAATTGCTAATATAAGTATTTATCAGTATATTTATAGAATAAATTAAAATATATTATTATGCAAAAAAACACCTCAGTTTATTTTATCTCTTCTCAAAGAGGAGATTTATTGTCCAGAATTAGTGTTGAAATACAAAGATTCTACGAACGACTTTACGAGAACAAGAAAACAAACATTTGCTAATACATTACTATTTGTTATGAATTTTCTAAAAAGAAGCCTTTCTCTTGAAATAGAGAACTTTGTAAACTATTTAAAAACTACCTTAGGTAAACGTGACTCTAAAAGTTTCACTCAAAGTGCTTTTATTCAATGTCGGAGAAAGATTAATCCAGAGGTTTTTAAGCATCTATCTAATCGACTGACGCAAGAATTTTATTCAGATAATGACGAATCAATTAAGCTTTGGAATGGTTTACGCTTATTATCAGTTGATGGATCAAGTATAACATTGCCCAATACTCTCGAACTAGAATTACTTTATGGCATAAGAAAGAACCAGTCTAAATCAACTGTCGTTCAAGCTAGAGCCTCAGTTTTGTACGATGTCCTAAATCGTTTTGTAATTGATAGTTCTTTGTCATCATTGGAAACATGTGAAAATGTACTTGCAATCGAACACCTTAAATATGCAATAATAGGAGATTTGATTATTTATGACAGAGGATACCCTTCATTTTATTTAATGTTTTATCATTATGAAAAAGGGATTCATTTTCTAATTCGAGCAAAGAAAGATTTTAATAATCAAACAAAAAAGTTTTATGAAAGTGGTGCGTATAGTGCTGTAGTAGCAATAAAACCTGGCAAGAACACTGACCTATCAGATAAACCATACAAAAAAGATGCATTTATAACGGTGAGATTAGTTCGAGTGGATTTACCCAATGGAACTTCAGAAATTTTGATAACATCTTTGATTGATAATGAATGCTACCCTACTAATGTTTTTAAAGATTTGTATGCTAAAAGATGGGGAGTCGAAACTTTTTATGATGAACTCAAAAACAAAATAAAAGCAGAGCATTTTTCGGGTTACTCACAACATAGCATATTACAAGATTTTTATGCTGCCATCTTTGTTTCCAATGTACAGAGTTTAATCGTTGGAGAAATAAATGACGAAATCGCTTCAAGAACAAATACAAAGTTCCAGTATAAAGTAAATAACAATCTCTCATATGGGTTCCTTAAAGATAGGATTATTTCATTGTTTTTTGCTGATTCAAACATAAATGAAATAACAGATGAACTGAGGGAATTATTTAAAAAGCATTTGATTCCAATACGTCCGGATAGAAATTTTAAGAGGAATATTGATAAATATAGTAAAAGAAGAAAGCCAAAAGTCCTTAAAAACATGAAAAATGCTGTATAGTTCGCTTAACTTAATGACATTGACCGCACGATTGCATCGTGTGGGGGCACTATCTTTT